>JALWNF010000092.1:1741-5220 GCA_026995985.1 Campylobacteraceae bacterium | reverse complement strand
GCAACGAAATTATTATGACCATATTATACGAAACGAACAATCTTTGGAAAAATTGAGAATATATATTGAAAATAATCCCTTAAAATGGGATACAGATATTTTAAATGTGTAGGGGCAACCTCCGTGTTCGCCCATTGTCTGAGGTCATTCCTACAATTTCTCTTCTCTTTTTAAAACCTCATCTAAAACACCCCAAAGAGGTTTAGATTTTGGAACCATATCCTCTTTTGCATACCACCAGAAGTAGCCACCAATATATCTAGAGGCGTTAATATCAAGAGTATAATATCGTTTTAAATATTCTGCTTTTTTTGAGGAATTGCTTGTTCCTACTTCTCCAAAACCAAGCTTAGAATTTGGGAACATCTTGCCTAGCTCTTTAAAGAGTCGCTCCCACTCTAGCTTAGTTGGTCTATAGTTGTCACAATCTTCCTCATAGTAACTTACAAAAAGATACTCTAAACCCTCTTTTAGCTCTTTGTCTAAATATTTTTTAGCCCATGGTCTCATCTTCTCTTGGGGTTTTGCCCAGCAACCATCGTTGTAGCTGTAGTCGTTGTAGTAGAGGGTTAATGCACTCTTATAACCTCTCTTCTTTACAGCACTATAGGCGTAGGCTACTTTTTTGGCTACATCGCTTGGTTCTCCTGTCCACTCACCATTTACCTCATTTCCTATCTCCCACACATCAACAACATCTCCTAAAACATCAAGATACTCATCAATACGCTTTTTATACTCTTTTAAAGAGTAGTGGGGTAGATACTCAGAGTCAAAAAGCTCTCCCATAATAGAGGAGACCCCTTTTAGTTTCTGTAGTGGCTCTTTGTAGCTCTTAGCTGAAATATTTTCATCAAACACTACACGCACCATTACCCTTTTAGAGAGAGAACCTAATGCCTCAATGGTTGGTTCTATCTCTTTTATGGAGTCTAATGTAACCCCATACAGTTTTGTCTGATTATGCTCTCTCTTATCTTCACTTCTACCATTGGCTCCTCCACTATTACAAGATATAATAACTAAACAGAATATAGCAAAAAGAGTAGCTCTTAATAGATAATTTTTCATTATAATATATACTCTACTGCAATAGTGTAGGAGCACCTACAAACTGATACCCCTCTGCCTCTAATCCCTCTACAATCTGCTGTAGGTAACCAGCTTGTAAATAAGGGTGGTAGAAGAAACTTGCAACCCCATCTCTAACCACTTTTAATTTTTTTGCAAAGCGAATAGTATCGGCAGGGAACAGAGGTCTATAGCCAGGATTTGGAGCATCTTCAATATTGTGAATATTTTCAGGAATAATCTTGTAACCATATATATCCTTTTGAATCATATATGGGAAGAACTGCCCTATAAATTTATATTTTTTATTGGCATCGTTGCTATTTTCAAATGGGTAGTATAGCACTCTTGCATACTGCACAGGGTAGACATCTTTTATGCCTCTATAGTGGTTTGGTCCTGCCATATAATGTGGAGCTTCCCAACAGAAAGCTGTCAAACCAAGATTACTAAGGATAGCTTTACCAGATAAGATTCTATCTTTTGCTAATTGTGCTGAGTCGTTCATAGTTGGATACAAATAACTATAGGGCTGATTTGGGTCAGTCTCAACTACACGCATAAACTCAAAGTCATCTCCACTTAAACCGTTATATGGGTTTTTAATCTCATCTTCTGGGTCATTAATGCTGTTATGAAACTGATGGGTTGTTCCATGTTGAACAATATAGATAGCACCTTGGTCATAAAGCTCTTTTAATCGCTGACCAATAACTGAGTTTGAGAGTAGCTCAGTTGTTGCTACACCACCATTCTCTACACCTAAAGGGTCTTCATATTGAGGAATAGTTGCTACGGAAAATGGTATATTTTTACTCTGCATATAGTTTGCAATAGAGTTTAAATCATCTAACTCTGTTCGTGCATCTACATCTTCTAAACGCATAATTGCTTTGTGTACCTCGGTATGTGGTATCTCTACCATATCGTGTAAAAGGTCACTAAATGCCAAATATCTATCCTCTTCTGACATATAGCTAAATGGTATATCTCCAACAAACCAAAAGTGGTTTCCATGAACAACATAAGGAGTTGTAGGAGTTGCTTGGTTAAGTGTTGAGTAGGTGGTAGCATCTACAACTACTTTAGTAGCATCTACAACATCAACCTCATTTGTCTCTAACTCACAAGCATATCTGTTTGAGCCTTCATCTTTACAAAGTGATACATCAACCCCTGGGGTTGCAAATGGTATAACACCTTTATATAGCTCTATATTTTTATAGGTTACACGGTTAAAGTCTCCTTGTGTAACAGCTTTAAACTTAAATCCAAACTGTTGAGCAAAGCTCATTCCATTAGGGTTATGAGTAGTTTGATACGACTCTAGCAGATTAAGATTGTAGTTCATCCAGACAACATTACGACCTGCTGTTAAAATATCATTATAGAAGGCAAAATATGCCTGTTCCTCTGCTGAGTTATTACCATATTGGCTCAATACATCATAAACTGTACCCAAATAGAATACTGCTCTTACATTTTGCATCTCACCCGCTACATAGCTTGATACTGGTTTTGCTGTGACATTAAGTGAACCAAAGTGTCCCAATAGATTCTGTAAGAACATAGCATTTTTTAACCCCATACTTCCATAGGCAGTTGCATCATCATAAAGAATAAGTACCTCATTACTACTTGTAGGGTCAGAGACTACTTTAACTGTTCTTACCACCTCTACAGCTTGATTGTTGCTACTATCAGATACATTATACTTAACAGTGTAAGTTCCAAGTTGAGTTACATCTACATTGCTAGTAGTTATAATATTGGCTGTAAGGTTTCCATCTACATCATCATAAGCAGTTGCCCCAGCATCAACATAGTTACTATTTTGACGTACAGTCACAAAAGAGTCACCCTTTAGAGTAATGGTAGGAGGGGTTACATCTGCTCCACCTGACATGACTATATTGTCAACTCTTCCACTACCTCGTATTAGAAAGGCTAAGACAGAGACTAAGTTGTTATTTGGCTCATAGGCTTTGACATCTTGAGCAATATCTCGCCTAAAGTGTTGCCATGTTCCATTTTTAGCTTGGCTACCTAACCCAAAGTGAACAAATATAGAGTCATCTGCTTTTCCATAACTTACATCTATAGGTGTATAGTATAGGTAACGATAGCCTAAATCTGTCTTAACTAAAATATAGACAATAAAATCTTCACTAAACTTCATATCCCAATCAATCAAATTATCATTTGTATTGTTCCATGAAGATTCAAGTGTAAACGAACCTAGCATATAGCCATTGTCAACTCCTGCTGTATGAAACTCAATAACATTGCTCTGTTTCTCTTGGTCAAAGAGTGCCGATATTGAAGCTCCTGCTGGAGTATTATCATAGAGAGTCCATTTGTCTGTACCACTCTCTCCATCTTCATAGACAATTCCAGATGAAAAACTG
>JALWNF010000092.1:0-1731 GCA_026995985.1 Campylobacteraceae bacterium | reverse complement strand
AAAAACTGCTCAATGAAACTATAGAAAGAAAAATTGTTAAAAATAGTCTATAAATCATACTTTTACCTTTTTAAGTTTTTTAAATAATCCTATAGATAGCTATAGAATTATATAAGAACTTTATAAGCTATGGATATACTTTATATAAGCTTTAAGTAACTTATCTGAAAAAAGATACCTAAGAGAAAAAAGTGCAATACTTCTACCTATTCTATTTTTACTAAAGAACTCTATCTGTTTTTTAATCATCTCAAACTCCATAGTTTTTATCTCTCTTCTCTCTATAGTAAAAAGTTCAACAATAGGTATAAAGTTTGCTTTATAACTCTTTTTAAATTTTCTCATATAGCTTTTACTCTCTTCAAATTTTACTAACTTAGCACCCACCCCACTCTGTAAAAGAAGGTGTATCCTCTTAGGAATGACCCTGTTAAGCATAGATGCATACTCTTTAGGAGGACTATTTTGACCATAAAAAGCAGATAGAAAAATTGGTCTATTTGCTACTCTTTTTATACCTTTTGAGAGTCTCTTAAAATATGCTTTTAGTGCCTCTTCTTTTTTTTTCTCTTTAAAATTCAGGTCATCAATCTCTTCTGTAAAGTACCAACCCAAAAAGTTAGAAAACTCTTTAGCAACACCATAAACTTGCTTTGCCTGTTGAATATTTATATTATATATAGTGTCAAAATAACTAGAGAGATTTAAACTCTTATTTTCAATATTTTTAAAGTACTTATTGTCACTATATAGTCCAACAATTACTTTTATATTTTTAGCCTCTGCCTCTTTTAAAATCTCCTCTAGCCACCCTTTTTGTTTCATAAAATCAACAACATCATATCTACTCCATTGCAAAATCAATATCTTTATGCCAAAAGAGTTCATTGTAGAAAATATCTCTCTCCACTCTATCTTATCGTTTAGAAGTGGTTGATAAAAAAGATAGCTAACCTCTCTTCTCTTTTGACAAGAACTAAAAAAGAGTAGTATTAAGAGTAAAATAGATAACTTTTTTATCAATAGAAAAACTCCCACTGAAGACGCATTGTATTTTCATCTTTACTATTACCTGCATACTTCTGTCTTGCCTCTAGTTTTATCTGGTTTGTATAGAGAGCATCTTCATAGCGTGTCTCATCTGACTCTTTACGTAGAGCTACCCCTACACCAATATCAAAGTTACTCAAAGCTCTCTTCTTTTCATTATCTGTTGTCAATCTAGCTCCTGTAACAAAATATGGAGAGATAGTTGTATGGTCATTTAAACGATACTCCTTACCTATCTCATAGTTACCATAGAGAACTTTAGAGTGTTTTTTTATAAAGTAACTTGTATCAAGATATAGGTTATTGTAGATGGTTGAGTCTTTTTCAATAGGATTACCAGAGATACCAAGTGAAGCACGAAGAAGTGTCTCATTTCGTGTATTACTTCCAGCCTTTATCATCTGCTGTGCAGAGAGATAAAGCTCTTTATCTTTTAGTGGCTTATAGCGAACTCCTACACTTGGTTGTATTGACTTTTTAAAGTTGTGTTGGTCATGAATAACATTAGCAAAGAGTGTTACACCTTTTGGAAGGAAATGGGGTTGAAAAGCAAACTCCACAAAACCAAACCCATCATACAAAGCATTTGGTACAGGTGCAAAAGCTCCTTTTGCTTTATCGCCATCTAAACGAGCTACCTCTGAAGCATAAATATGAAAAGTTTTAGAACTCATGGCAATC
>JALWNF010000091.1 GCA_026995985.1 Campylobacteraceae bacterium | reverse complement strand
CATAACCGTAAAAAAAGTTTGAACCAGCTATATTACTATGACGCTCAACCAAAGAGAAGGTATCTATATCGGTACTAATAGTACTCGATACCCCTTGTGTAAAACCACCATTTAAGTTAAAAGTTCCAGAACCATACTGAAACTCACTTGCTGTTAAAAGTGCTGAAAGTGCAATTAACGATAACCCTAATCTTCTCATTATTGACTCCTTTATAATAGTAGATAATATTTATTATAATTTAATAAAATAATAAAAAAGAGTCTTTAATCTATTTTTATTTAGATTTTCTTAAACTGTTGCAGTTATAATCATAGCTCAATAGAAAGAAGCCTATTGTAAAAAATATTACAATTTGACATATTTCTAGGTCAATTCAAAAAATTTCACTAAAATAACAGTAAGATAATAATTTATACCTTTAGGAGTTCAAAATGGCAATGGATGCTAACAAACAAAAAGCTTTAGATATGGCACTAAAACAGATAGACAAAACATTTGGAAAAGGAACAGTGGTTCGTCTTGGTGACAAAGTAATAGAACCAATCGCTGCAATTAGTACTGGCTCTTTGGGACTCGATATGGCACTAGGAATCGGTGGTGTACCAGAGGGAAGAATTATTGAGATTTATGGACCAGAGAGTTCAGGAAAGACCACTTTAGCCCTTCAGATTACAGCTTCTGCTCAAAAAGATGGAAAAGTTTGTGCTTTTATAGATGCAGAACATGCTCTTGATGTACTATATGCTAAAAACTTAGGTGTAGATGTTGAAAACCTTTTAGTCTCTCAACCAGATTTTGGAGAACAGGCACTTGATGTTTTAGAGACTTTGGCACGTTCAGGTGCTGTTGATGTGATTGTTGTGGACTCAGTAGCTGCACTTACTCCTAAAGCTGAGATAGAAGGAGAGATGGCAGACCTACAAGTGGGACTACAAGCTCGTCTTATGTCTAAAGCTCTTAGAAAGATTACAGGTGTTTTACACAAAACCAATACTACTGTAATCTTTATTAACCAAATTCGTATGAAGATTGGAATGATGGGCTACGGCTCTCCAGAGACAACAACAGGTGGTAATGCTCTTAAGTTCTATGCCTCTGTTAGAATTGACGTAAGAAGAATTGCTACACTAAAACAGGGTGAGGCTCAAATTGGTAACCGTGTAAAGGCTAAAGTTATTAAAAACAAAGTAGCACCACCATTTAGACAAGCAGAGTTTGACATTATGTTTGGAGAGGGTATCTCTAAAGAGGGTGAGCTTGTGGACTATGGAGTTAAACTTGACATCATTGACAAATCAGGAGCTTGGTTCTCTTATGGAGAGGGAAAACTAGGACAAGGAAAAGAGAATGTTAAAAAGAAATTTAAAGAAGATACAAAACTTCGTGATGAGATAGAGACAAAAGTTAAAGAGGCACTTGGAATTACAAGTATGTTAACCATGGATACTGAAGATATTAAAGAGAGTGAAGAGGAGTAGTAGAGAGTTACTTTCAACAAAAAAACATAATAAAAGGTATCTTTGTATACTTTGTGTTGAAAAATTTCAAAAAAGAGCTTACAAGAGGATGGTAAACTAAAAATTTCTTAAAAAGTTAAGTCTAACTCTATAAAATAAAGATGCTAATTATTTTATAGGGAGCTTACTTTTATGTTAAAATTTTTAACTCTTTCTCTTTCACTCTTTTTTATAGCTTGTTCTTCTATGGTTCATAAAGAGGATATTCAACTTCCTCACAACAAAATTTATGCTATTGGTTCATTTTGGAACTATACGCAAACACCTATGGCAGGTCTTAAGACAGCCTCTATTGTTGAGTCTGTTTTGTCAAAAGAGCATCTCTCTCTAATCTCCTTAGTTGAGGGGAGTGAACAAAAATCACTCAAACAGAGTAAAATAGCATTTTTAAAAGAGCAGACCCAAAAAGCAAAACAACTAAAAGCTAACTATCTTATAACGGGTGAAGTACAAGAGTGGCGTTATAAAGCAGGAATAGATGGGGAACCTGTAGTAAGCTATAGCATTAAAGTTATAGAGTTAAAAAGTGGTAAACTACTTTTTAACAGTGTTGGTGCCAAAAGTGGTTGGGGAAATAAGTCTATTGGTGTTGTTGCCCAAGAGATAGCCTCTGAACTTATTCCAAAGTTTATAGACTAAACCATGACACTTAAACGACAATCTCCTTTTGTTCAAGCTTTTGAGGTCATCAGCTTCTCTGCTATTATTGTTGCAAGTGGGTATTTTTTTGACAAGAGTGACCCTCTTTTAGTCCATTATGAGTTCTCATTTCTTATCTTATGGTTGGCTATTGTAACGCTTTTTTATGGACTAAATATGGGGCTTTTAATGTGGACAAACTTTGCTGTTGTCTCCTTTTTTACCTACAAAGATGACCCTATCTTTACCTCTGTACTTTTAGAAAATCTCTTTTTTGTATTTCTATTTGGTCTCTTTTTTTCTAATCTTCATAGTGAGATAGATAAATATAAGATAAAAACTAACTACCTACAACTAAGACTCAAAGAGCTAACCAATGCCTTTTTTACATTAAAGATTTCTCACGATAAGTTAGAGTCTATCTACATTATACAACCTGCCTCATTTCGATTTGTTATTGCTGAGATTTTGGAGAGTTCAGAGCATAATGTCCCTACAGAGAGTGCCCAAAATACCCTTCGTGTTCTTAAAAAGTTCTTTTCGGTTAACTCTGCTATGATTTGGAGGGTAAAAAAAGGTAAACCTCATCACCCTTTTGCTTCTATTGGTAATATAGATGAGCAGATAGACCCAAATGACAGACTAGTCCAAGAGGCAATTGCTCAAAAAAGAGCCGTCTATCTAAATGACCTAGAGAACAAAGAGCAGACCTCTTACCTCTATGCTATCCCTTTTATGGATAAGCGTGACATAGTTGTTGCCATTTTGATTATTAAAGAGATTCCTTTTCTCTTTTACCATGAAGATACTCTTTTAAAAATCAATGTTGTCTTTAACTACATCTGGACAGAGTATAAAAAACGTGCCTCTTTAGATAGAATTGTAAACACAAAAGAGCAGGTTATTGCCTTAGAGAATGAGAACCATGAGCGTCAAGATATTGTTGACTTTAAACTTGAAATTGCAAGGCTCAATAACATCTTAGAGGGGTTCAATATTGACAGTCGCATCTATGTTATGGCTACAACAAACAGAAATCTACACCTAGAGATAGCCGATTTTCTATATAACAATCAAATCTTAGAGATTCTTGACCAATATATTGCCCTAGAGTGTAAAGATAGGTATGTTCATTTTATTTTGATTCCTTTTGTATCTAATCCTGCTATGTTTCAAAAGTCAAAAGAGCTAGAGTATGCTTTAGAGAATCGGCTTAGAATGCGTAAGTTTGACAAAGCTCTAAAGGAGCATCTCTCACTCAAAGATTATAAAGAGTTAAAGAGAAAACATACAAGCGTTCGTAACTTTAACTCTCTATTAGAGGAGTTTGGTTGTGCTTGACAATATTGCCTTTAGCTCTATCTCCTCTTACCTTTTAGAGCAAAACAGCCCCCATACCCTGCTCTATTTTGTTCTATTTGAGGTTCTATTTTGGGTTGTAGTCTCTTTTTTACTTGTTCAGTTTATGCCAAAACGTTTTAAGCGTTATAAAAAAGAGGTCTTTGTATTTTTTGTGGTTATAAACGTTGGACTACTCTACATTGGCATTTTACTTACTTTAGTTATGATGATGTTTGGTCTTTCGTGGGCAACAAGCAGAGAGAGTCAACCAGACTATGAGATGGTATTTTTTGAAGACCATCTTTCAGAGTTTCCTCTAGTAAATAGCAAATTTCAAGAGGGAATTTTAACTATAGAGGGTGAGCATACAAAAGCTATATCTACCGATGAGAAGATAAAGTCTCTACGTATTCTCTACGATAGTAATGCCCAAG
Organism: Campylobacteraceae bacterium; assembly: GCA_026995985.1. Lineage (GTDB taxonomy): Bacteria > Campylobacterota > Campylobacteria > Campylobacterales > Sulfurovaceae > UBA1140. The sequence continues at coordinate 1,298 of JALWNF010000091.1, read as the reverse complement.
GGAATATTGGCAAGATAAAAAAGTTTCTAGCCGATAGCTCCGATGAGACACGACTCTATGCTTTTGCTCTTATTTCATCTTTTGAGAAGAAGCTAAATAGTCAAATAAAAGAGATACAAGAGAAGATAGAGAACTCATCAGATGAAAAAGAGAAAAACCAACACCTCTATGAGTTGGCATTGACCTATTGGCAGTTTATCTACCATGGAGTAGCTAGTGACAAACTCTCTGGATTCTACACCAAAAAGATAGAAGATACACTAACACACATAACAAACCATGCACGAGCCTATATACTCTTAGGAAAGATTCACCTCTTTAACAAGAACTACCAAGAGTCAGAGGAGGCTTTTTTAAAGGCTGTTGAGTTAGGTATACCAAAAGAGGCTATCTCTACCTTTTTAGCAGAGATTAGGTTTGAGCAGAAGAGATACAATGAGGTGAGTAGATATATCTCAAATGAACACTTTGAGATTGATATTCGTCTAAAACCACTTGCAAAGATGTGGAGTAGTTCATGAAGATTTTACACGATATTGGTGAGCCTGACATCTTAATACCTTGTGAGGGGACATACCCCTATGTTCGTGGTGGGGTCTCTTCGTGGATTGCACAGCTTATTACAGGACTACCTCAATATAAGTTTGGCATAGCCTTTATTGGGAGTAGAAAGGCTGACTACCCACCAAAGCCCCTATATGCATTTCCTGAAAACTTGGTCTATGCAGTAGAGCTTTTTATGTTTGATGAGGAGGAGAAACCACCTATAAAAGAGATTAATGGTTCAGTAGAAGATTTTGAAGAGCTAAAAAAACTCTATAGATGGTTTAGAGAGGAGCAAAGTAATGAGAGTTTTCCTAAAGAGGCTAAAAGATTAGAGTTCTATCTTAACAAAATAGATGAGTCAACCTTTCTCTATAGTAAAGAGGCGTGGTATTTTATCTGTAATATGAACCAAGAAAATGCTAGTGACCTCTCCTTTTTGGACTACTTTTGGTCGGTACGAAGTATCCATACACCTATTTGGAAGATGGCTAAACTAGCAGAGATGCTAAAAGATAAAGGAGAGATTGTTCACTCTCCATCAACAGGCTATGCAGGGTTTCTCTCGGCATTAATCTCAAATGAGACCAACAAACCCTTTATATTGACCGAACATGGTATCTACACCAAAGAGAGAAAGATAGACCTTATATCATCTTCACTCAATCTCTACTCTAAGCTAGATATATTTAGAGATACCTCTTCGACTAACTATATTCAGCGTATGTGGGTACGCTTTTTTGAGGGGATTGGAA
>JALWNF010000090.1 GCA_026995985.1 Campylobacteraceae bacterium | reverse complement strand
CACCAAGAGAGATGTATGGTTTAGTATTTACTCTATTTCCATACTCATCTGTTACAGAGACAGCAAACCTCTCTTCATATTTTGCACGCTCTTTATCTTGACTTGTGCTAACATAAGATATAGATATGGCTGATGGAGGTCCAGACATTACTCTAACATTTACAATAGTAGAAAGCTCAGTATCTTTACCATTAATATCTATAAAGTTTATAGTAACTTTAAGTGGAACAATCCCTGATAGTTTTTTAGATTTTAATATAAATGCACTATTGTTCTCTTTTCTCAACTCTAATGAATCTACCATACTATTTGTATTAGGGTCAAGAATCTCAGCAATAAGTGCATTTTCTGTTTTAACTACTATCTTAGTAATATTTACATCTTTATCATCAATAACATTACCCTTACTATCTTTCAATAAAACGGTAAATGTCTTTTGTAAGTTAGGAATTCCCATACTAAAATCATCTTCAGTAGTATTGATACTAAGTGTATAATCTATAGGTATATAGGTATCAGCAGATACAGAGTAGTTTACAACCATCTCTTGCCTACTTGCTACATCACTATTTTCACTATGATAAAATCTAAATATACTCTTTGTATCATTTGCATCAAGTAGAGCCTTTAAATTAGCAGGACCTGTATAGCTAAATGTAGCAATTCCCTCTGAATTTACAGGAACTTCAAAAGAGGAGAAAGAGCCAACATCAACTCCATTTAAAACCTTAGGTGGTAACTCAACCTTCACTGTTCCTTTTGTATATGGAGTAATATCTTTAAAAACACGTATTGGAATCTTAATATTTTTACTATTGCTTTTTAAAGTTATATCTCTTAAAGAAGATGGTATTACAACTGTTGGTAATACCTTATCTACATCTGTATTATCTGTTGTCTTTTTAAAAATAATGGAAATATCTTGAGTAATAGAAGCTCCATCTTCAGTAAAAATAAGTGTTGCACTTATAGTTTTACCATCAACTAAATCAATATCTTCAGGAGCTTTATATGTAAATGTTGCTCTACCTGCTCCATTAGTTTTAGATGTTGAAGAGCTAAAAGAGCCAAACTTACTATCAAGTGTTGTAATTTTTATAGTTTTTCCAGCTACACCAACACCAAAAGGGTCTACTAAATCTACAGAAACTGTCTGCTCCTCTAAAGAGTGCCCAACTATAAGAGAGGTTGCATTTTTAAACTTATATTTAATATTATTACTTTCATCTCCATTACTACTATCAGTAGAGATATCTTCTGTATTGGTTTGACTATCAAGTGAAATATCCTGTATAGGTGATTCAAATTTTTTTTCATAAGTTTTTCCATCTTGAGTTAAAATCGAATCACCTATTAATTTGTAAGAAGTTGGAGTACAACTATCTTCAAACTCTACAGTAGCATGAATAGTTTTACTATCTGAACCTTTTAATTTTAAAGAGCTATTATCAAGCAATAACTCTTTTATACAGTTTGAAGGTACAATATCAATATTTAAACTTTTTAAATAGACTTCTACATTATCTGGATAAGAGCTTTTAACTAAAAAATCAATATCTATTTTATTACTGCTTAAATTAACTTTCTCTTTTGCTTTTATATTTAAACCATTATCGCTTGAGCTTACATGACCATTACTGCTTCCACAAGCAACCAAGAAAAAGATAGAAAATATAAATATATAAAATTTTAAAATACTTTTCATACTATATATCCTAATATAAATAATTAACACCAAATACTGCTGAACTCATATTATCTACACCTTCTGTTTTTGTAGATGTATATCTATATGCAATATCAAAATCTACCTCATTAAGCACATTAAAGGCCAACCCTAATTGCCCACCATAAGCTAAACCACTTTTACCTGAAATTATCTCATCTGTATAACGTAACCAACCAATATGTGCACCTAAATATGGTTTAAAAACTATCATATCTGTCTTATACAGACTAGCCCACACAAAATGGTCAAAATCTAACATAACTTTTTCATAATTTCTTCCTTGTACATTGAGAAAATTAGCTCTTATTGTAGTTCTCCAATCTTCATTTTGAGCTCCTAGTCTAATTCCAAATTCTGCATCTGACTTTGATTCTGTTACGCCAACTATATTAGGTGAATTCACAGTCGAGTAGCCAACTTCTATACCAAGTATTCGTTCAGATGAAAACTCATTACTAGCATAAGAAAATGTAATCATAGTTAAAATTACTAAAATAATCTTATTAAACATTTTTGTTATCCTTTTAATATAAATATATAATAATTTTGTAATAATATCCTATGTTTAATTAAGTTATTATGAAAATATTTATTATTTATATTATATTTATAATTTAATATTTATTTAATGATTATAGATTTTAAAAAGACTCCTTATTGTAACTAGTCTAAATTTTTTGTTAAAACTCACTTTAAACTTATTACAAAAAAATAGAATTTTTAAGCTATTAAAAGCTACACTATTAATTAACTAAAGTTGAGGAGGATAAACATATGAGTAAGATAATAGTACTAAAAGAGAAAAATAAAACTATACGTATGTGGATAGTAATCTGCTTTGTATTAGTCTATATTACAGGAGAGTATACTATTAGACATATGTTACAAGTGGGATTTAATCTAGCAACTTTAGTTAGCTTAACATTTTTTACACTCTTTTTAATTTCAGCTATTATTTTAACTATCAAACATAATAAAAATACGAAAGAGATGGATATTATATAAATGCACTTTAGATAAAAGAAGAGAAACTTATGGATAAATTATAAAAAGTAACTATTATAGGGTTATAATATCCTCATAAAAAAAATATATATATAATATTATCATTAAATTCTCTATTAAAAAACTATGAAAACATTACTCTATTTTAACTAACCTATAATTTTAGTTACGATATTACCTAGGAATCCCTCCACTCTGCATCTGCTTTATCATCTCTTGCATCTTCTTCATACCACCTTTTCCTGAGAGCTGTTTTGCCATTTTAGATGCATTTTTAAACTGCTTTAATATACGATTAACTTGCATTTGAGAGAGTCCTGCACCTTTGGCTAATCTTCTTTTTCGTGTATTGTTTAAAAGGTCTGGGTTCTCTCTCTCTTTTGGAGTCATAGAGGAGATAAGTGCCTTAATCTGCTTCATCTCTTGAGAGTTCTCTAAGTCCAAATCACCAATCTGTTTTGCCATAGCTCCCATACCTGGAATCATGCCCATAATAGATTTCATGCTCCCTAGCTTTTTCATCGACTCCATCTGCTCTAAGAAGTCATTGAAGTTAAACTGACCCTTTTTAATCTTTTTAGTAAGCTGTTTTGCCTTCTTTTCACTAATAATATTTGCTGTCCTCTCAGCCAAAGACTCCAAGTCTCCTGCACCCATAAGACGAGATACAATTCTGTCTGGAATAAACTGTTCAAGGTCAGGCATTTTTTCACCAGCACCAATAAATCGCAATGGCACACCAACTTGATGAGCAATACCAAGGGCAATTCCACCTTTTGAGTCACCATCAAATTTAGTTAGAATAACCCCTGTAATACCTATCTTATCTTTAAATGTTTGAGCTGTTCGTACAGCGTCCATTCCTGTCATGGCATCTGCAACATAGAAGAGTTCATCAGGTTGCGCAACCTTTTTAATATTTGCCAACTCTTCCATCAACTCATCATCAATCGCTAAACGCCCTGCTGTATCTATTAGAACTACATCATAAAGCTCTTTTTTAGCTTTTGTTAATGCCTCTTTTACAATCTCTTCAGCTGTTTTACTCTCATTGGCAACAAGTGTTACATCAATCTGTTCACAAATCTGTCGAAGTTGCTCAACAGCAGCTAAACGTTGTAAGTCTCCTGCCGCAACAAGAACTTTTTTCTTCTTCTGCTCTTTTAAGAAGTGAGCCAATTTACCTGTAGTTGTTGTCTTACCAGAACCTTGAAGACCAATCATAAGAACTACTGTTGGTGGCTTAGAGGCAAAGACAAATCCTTGATTTCCTTTGGCTGTCAAGATGCGTGTTAACTCTTTCTCTAATGCTCTTAAAAACTTCTCTTTTCCTACATCGCCTTTAACCTCTTTTTCTACATTGGTCAAAAGCTCTTTTACAACTTTATGGTGAACATCTGCTTTTAGTAGCGATTTTTTAAGTTCTGTAAGTGCTTTTTTTAATGCTTTATCGTCATCATAAAAACGAATTTTGTCTACTGCACTTTTAAAACTGCTAGTTAGTGTATCAAACATATTTTATCTCTCTATACTTCATAAAAATTTATTGTTAGGATTATAGCAAAATGCTCTTAATACTACTTCTTATTCTCTTTTTTGCTATTTGTATCTTTATCATCTTTTTTAGGTGACTTCAAAACAAAATAAAAAGCAACCAATATTACAACATAACCAATATAGTAAAATATATTCTCTTCAGGTAAAGTTCCATTCATATCTAACTCCTATTTATACTTCTGTATATCTCTAGGCTCTTTAGCCTCAAAAGCATAACCTAAAAGAGAAATCGCCTTAGCATGAAGCAAAATTCTCTTTGAACGTGTCACTGAACCATAACGCTCATCACCAACAATAGGGTGACCAATGCTAGAGAGATGTAGACGAATTTGATGAGTACGCCCTGTCATAATCTCAATCTCAACTTTAGACTTTTTACCCTGAATCTCCAATGGTCTAACTACTGTTACAGCAGGTTGTCCTCTCTCTTTGTTAATTTGGGAAAATGCTTTTCCACCCTGTTTATGGGTAACAATGGGAGCATCTATCTTTCTCTCTTCACAAAAGACCCCCTCAACCCAAGCAACATAACGCTTTTTTACTTTTCGCTGTTTAAATGCTTCAATAGCATTTTGTAAAAACTCATCATCTCTTGCAAAGAGTAGCACTCCAGAGGTATCACGGTCAAGTCTGTGAATAAGCTTGGCATCACCATCTAAAGCAGTAGCCAACTCATAACTATCTAACAAGGCTGGTTTATTAACAGCTACAATATTCTCATCTTGATAGATAATCTTTACATTATCTATGCTCTCTACTCTAAAGCGTGTATCTTTTGGCATCTGGGCTCTTGCAATCTTAATTTTTCGGTCAAGATAGTAGACCAATCCACGGTCAATTAGCTCTTTTGCTTTTTTATTAGATATACCCTCTTGGAGAGCTAATAGTTTATAGGCTTTTTCCATTCTCAATCTCTTTCATAATATTTAAAAACTCATCAGTC
>JALWNF010000089.1 GCA_026995985.1 Campylobacteraceae bacterium | reverse complement strand
TGTAAAAAAGCTCTAGCAGCTACAGATGGTGACTTTGATGCAGCTGTAGCGTGGCTTAGAGAAAAGGGTCTAGGTGCTGCTGCTAAAAAAGCAGATAAAGTTGCAGCAGAGGGTGTTGTAGCTGTAGAGGTAGGAGATAATAAAGCTGTAATTGTAGAGGTAAACTCTCAAACAGACTTTGTTGCTCAAAATGATGTCTTTAAAGGTGTTGTAGCAGAGATTACAAAACATGCTTTTGAAAACAACCTAGCAGATGCAGATGCAATCAACAACTCCACTATTAACGGACAACCATTTTCAGAGTATCTCTCTTTACAAATTGCAAAGATTGGTGAAAATCTTGTTGTAAGACGTGCTGGTATGATTAGCTCAGATGATGAGAATTTTGCTATTAATGGTTATGTTCATGCAAACTCAAAAGTAGCTGTACTTCTTGGTGCAAAGTGTGAAGATGCCCAGACTGCAAAAAAAGTAAAATCAGAGCTTAAAAATATTGCAATGCACGCAGCAGCTATGAGTCCTAGTACACTCTCATACAAAGATTTTGACCCTCAATTTGTAGCTGATGAGACTGCTGGTAGAATTGAAAAAGTAAAAAAAGAGAATGAAGAGTTAGCTAGACTTGGGAAACCTCTTAAAAATGTACCTCAATTTGTTAGTAGACAACAGCTTACAGATGAAGTACTTGAAGAGGCGAAAAAAGCTATTGAGGCTGAATTAAAAGCAGAGGGTAAACCTGAAAAGATTTGGGATAAAATTATTCCAGGTAAACTAGAGCGATTTATCTCTGACAATACTCTTCTTGACCAAGAGTTAGCACTTCTTGACCAAAAATATGTTATGGACGACTCTGTAACTGTTGGAGAGTATATTGCAAAAATCTCTAACGGTAAAGCAGAGATTACAGAGTTTATTAGACTTGAAGTTGGTGAAGGTATTGAAGTAGAAGAGGAGGATTTTGCAGCTGAGGTTGCAAAACAGATGGCATAACTTTCTCTTTTTTTAGTGGTGTGATGACAATCGCACCCTACCTCTAAACAAATTTCTTATATAATCTCTCTATCTTATTTATAAAGAAAATAAAATGTCTCAAATACTATTAACTGCTAAAAATATTGCACATAAATTTGACTATGAACTATTTAACAATGTCCATTTAGAACTAAAAGAACAAGAGAGTATTGCTATTGTAGGTCGTAGTGGTTCTGGAAAATCAACTCTACTACATATCCTTTCTTCTTTTATAAAACCAAATAGTGGCAATGTTACTCTTTTAGGAAAAGATATATACTTACTAAGTGAAGAGCAACTAGAGAACTTAAGACGTTATGAGTTGGGCATTATTTTTCAAGCCCATTACCTATTTAAAGGTATGACGGCTTTAGATAACATTGAAATAGCCACCCTACTCTCAAAAGAGAAAATAGATAATAACCTTTTAGAGCGTTTAGAGATAAAAGAGCTTATGACTCAAAAGATAGGTGAACTCTCTGGTGGACAACAACAACGTGTATCTATAGCTAGAGTTCTATCTAAAAAACCTAAAATTATCTTTGCCGATGAGCCTACAGGAAACCTAGACAAAGAGACTGCAAAACTTGTAATGGAGGTTCTTTTAGAGTATATCAAAAACAATAATTCAGCACTTATCTTAGTTACACATGACATAGAGATGGCAGAGCTATGCAATAGAAGTTTTAAGTTGGAACAAAAAGCACTAAAGGAGATATTATGAATATAGAAGAGATTCTTATTAAAATTCTACTCTTCTTTGGAATCTTTTATGGAGCTATTGGAATTACTGCTTTTATTGGTAAGAAAATTAGGGATATAAGAGAAGAGGATAAAAAATCTTCTTAACTAAAACTCTACTTGGGTTTAAAAACCAATACTCCCCACTCAAAATTATAAACCTAAGTACAGATATGGTATTACATTAAACTAATGTTATTGGTTACAATCAAGCCTACACATACCTAAGCTTAATAAAAAGAAACCTAAAGTACAACAAATACCTATCTAGGCATTTTTATCAAGCTCTACATCAATGGCAAGTGCCTCAATATCACCATCAACCTCTTTTCTAATCTCCACTCCTCTAACACCTACATACTTTTGAACAACTTCCATAATCTCAGCTTTCATCTCATCCATGAATGGATATCCATTGGTACGATCTCTATCTGACATAATGGCAATAGTTAGTCTATCTTTGGCAATAGAGGCACTCTTCTTTTTTCCAAAATTAAAAAAACTAAACATTACTTAAATATCCCTACTATTTTTTTAAAGAGTCCACTATCTGAAATCTCAACATTTTTCATATCTATCTTTTTACCACATAGACGACCAGCAATACGAGCATATGCCTGACCAGCTATAGATTTTTTATCTAAAATAATAGGTTTTCCTTGATTTGAAGCCTCAATTACTCCTTTATCTTCTGGAATTTTACCAATTAACTTAATGTTTAAAATTTCTAAAATATCATCACTTCTAAGCATCTCACCACCCTCAACCATATCTGCTACAATACGGTTAATAATAAGCCACTTAAGTACCTCTTCACCCTTTTTAACTTTTGCTGATTTAGAGTCTAATATGCCTATTGCTCTATCTGCATCACGAATAGAGGAGACTTCAGGGTTAACAACAATAATAGCTGCATCAGCAAACTCAATTGTATGTTCAAATCCACTCTCAATTCCAGCAGGAGAGTCTAAAATAACAAATTCAAAATCCTCTTTAAGATCTGAAATAAGCTTTTCTACTTTTTTTGAATCTAGTACCGATTTATCTTTTGTTTGAGAAGCTGCTAAAAAGTAAAGATTTGGACTCACTTTACTCTTTATAAGTGCCTGCTTAAGATTTGCTTCACCCTCCATCACTTGAACCATATCATAAACAACACGATTCTCTAAACCTAAAATCATATCTAGGTTACGCTGACCTATATCAAAATCAACCACTACACACTTCTTACCATTTAGTGCTATACCTAAACCAAGATTTGCTGTTGCTGTTGTTTTACCAACACCACCTTTCCCACTTATAACTGCTATTACAATGCCCAATTTATATCCTTTTTTAACACAGGTGTTATTATGATTTCATTATTTTTTAACTCAACACGATTTAATCTATCTTCAAGTAATGAATTGTCAACCTCAACACCATTAAAGACAATATTTGCCTTAGGTGAGGCTGTTAACATCATAAAGCTTCCATTACACCGGATAGCTCCCTCAACTACTTGAGTAATAATTAAGTTTCCTGTTGTACTGATAGTCGCTCCACTATTGACACGATTTAACAATAAAAGGTCTCCATCAATATTAATTTCACGACCACTACGTATCATACTATCTAAAACTGTTAGATTGTTTTGTAACCTACTAGAGAGTTTTTTTATCTCAGCTTCAGCCATCTGTTTCGTAATAGCAGATTCAATCTCTAATCTCTTAAACTCTTTCTCTAAAGCCTTTCGAGACCGACCTTTAGGTAGATTTATGTTTTGAAGATAGTATAGCTTTTTGCTTTTTAAATATTTTTTAATATCATCACTCATATCACCTTGTATTAAAATTAGATGATCTTTAAATAGAGCATAGTGAGTATCAAAAAATTTTTTAAACTCTTCCTCATCTTTAATGGTCGTTTCAAACACTTTGACTGAATATTGATTGCTCTGCATAAAAAACTCCCCACTGTTATTATCTATTATTTACTAACAGTTTATCAACTTTTTTATTAATTATTGGTTTAAACTTTTAGATAAATCAATATTTTAGAATTATTTAATAATTTATTGTAAAAATATTTTGAACTCAAAAGAGCTATAAAAAATAATAATATTAAATAACCATTTTTACATCTTTATGGTCTTGAAATGCTTTAAAAATAGCATTTCTATCCTCTTCAGATTCAACTTGACAACTCATATTTAGAGAGTGAAACTTTCCTTTACTAGAGCTATTTCCCTCTCTTTGAACATACTCTCTATCTCCCATTATCTCACAAATAACTGTCTCTAAGGCATCTCTATCTTTTCCTATAAGTTTATAACCCCACTCACATGGGTACTCTATATCTGGTCTCTCTTTACACTTATCGTCTAAAATCACCTGATTTTCCTCCTGATTTATTCTCTAGTTGTATATTTTTAATTATCATGCCTTTGTCAATAGCTTTTAACATATCATATATAGTCAATAGACCTACACTTACTCCTGTTAATGCCTCCATCTCAACACCTGTTCTACCCTTTAACTTTACAGTTACAGTTAGTTTAAACCCAGGTAGTTCAGGTAACTCTTCTATATCTGTCTTAATAGAAGAGAGTAATAGAGGATGGCACATAGGTATCAACCTACTTGTCTCTTTTGCTCCTTGTATTGCAGCAATAACTGCTGTTTGCAATACAGGACCTTTTTTTGTTCTACTATTTATAACTGCTTCAAATACCTCATTGGTAACCTCTATAATTCCTGATGCTGTAGCAATACGTGTAGTCTCATCTTTATCTGAGACATCAACCATCTTAGGTTTATCTTTCTCATCTAAATGTGTTAAGTTCATTTGTTACCTTCTTAAAAGTACATCATTTGAATTTTAACAAAAAACATCTAATTCCACATTAAAACCTTTTTTTTACTTTTTTAAAAAAATATTTTTTAATTTTAAAATAATTTTTAACAAATTATTACATAGTTTTTGTTAATATTCTACTATTAATTACTAAAGATATGGAGACAATAGAATATGAAATACTTTTTATTAACAATAATCATAGTTTTTTCGGGTTGTGCTACAAAAGATGAGTATATTTTATTTAATAAAACAACCTCTTCAAAATCAAAAAAAACTACTACTACTCTAAAAAATGTAGATTTTGAATATAAAATACAGCCACATGACAGACTCTCCATTATTATATATAAACATCCTGAACTAAGTTCAATTAACTCTTCCTATGCACAGCAAGAGCGAGGTCTACTTATTGATTCAAATGGAGATATTAGACTTCCTCTAATAAAAAAAATTCACTTAGCAGGACTTACTCAACCTGAAGCTGAAGAGGCGTTAACCAAAGCATATAAAGTCTATTTAAAAAAACCAGATATACATCTTGAGGTTATAAATAAAAGAGCCTATGTTATAGGAGAGGTAAAACGACCTGGTGAAATTATACTAGATAATGAACAACTACCGCTATTACAAATATTAGCAAAAGCTGGTGACTTAACAGACCAAGCAAATAGAGACTCTATTTTAATTATGAGAAAAACAGGAGATTCT
>JALWNF010000088.1 GCA_026995985.1 Campylobacteraceae bacterium | reverse complement strand
CTTTCTCTTCTCAGTCTCTTTTTTCTCTTTATCTTTCTGTTCTTGTGATTTTTGCTTATTAGAATTTTTCTTTTTATCGTTCTGTTTATCTTTCTCTGACTGCTTTTTATCTTGACTCTTTTGGTCTTTGTTTTGACCATCTTTTTTATTTTTTTGGTCTTTCTTATCTTTATTGTTTTTCTTGTCGTCTTTTTTATTCTGCTGTTGTTTCTTTTTCTGCTCCTCTTTCTTCTTCTTTAGGAGTTCTAAATTATACTTAGTATCTTCATCATCAGCTATCTTTAAAGCCTCTTCATACGACTTAATCGCCTCATCAAGCTTACCTAGCTGTGCATAAGAGTTACCAATGTTATGTAACTTCTTAGCCTCTAAGCTTGGCTCTTTTATACTCTCATACTTCTCAATCGCCTCTTTATACTTTTTTTGTCTATAGAGTGCATCAGCTTCATTAAAAGTTGCTTCATCATTTTGTACTTTAGAATAGAGCTGTTGAGCTTTGTCATACTCTTTTTTACTATATGCCTCTTTAGCCTCATCTAAATATTTAAAATCTAAAAGTGATGCCCAGAGGTTTAGGCTAAGTAGTCCAAGTAACAATAACTTCTGCATCTTACACCCCTTTTCTTTTTGGTATACTAAAGAGTGACATTATATAAAAGAGTATTGCTAAAGCAAGAGGATAATAAAATAGCTCTTTTCTATCTTTTATGGTACTGCTCTGCTCCTCTTTAGCCTTAAAACTATTTTGGATAGTATCTACTAAGAGTTTTATGTCATCTTTTGCTAATGAGTAGGTCATAAATGCCCCACCTGTTTGTATAGCTAACTCTTTAATATTATCATTTCGCTTTACTACAACTATATCACCCTTTTTATCTTTAATCACACCATTTTTATCTTTAATTACACCACCCTTTGTAGTACCTATATTATAGATAAAGACCACAATATTATGCTCTTTTGCATAGGCTATCTCTTTGCTAAACTCTCTTTGGTCACTACCATCAGTAAACATAAGCAAAATCTTCTTTTTCTCTTCACCAAAGAGTTCATTTGATGACTTTAAAACAGTTAAAATATCTGTACCCTTTAAGTTTAAGTAGTCTGTATTTAAATTTTTAGCCAAGAACTTCAATGAGTTAAAATCTTGTGTCAAAGGCGAAATTAAAAAGGTTCGTGTCGAAAAGCCCATTAGAGCTATTTTAGTATTTTTAAAGTACTCCAATGAGTCAAAAAACTTCTTCTTAGCAAACTCAAAACGGTTTGGATAGACATCATTTGCAAACATTGACTTACTCATATCTATCGCTGTTACTACATTGATAAAGCTAGATTTTACCTTTATCTCACCATTGTCAATCTGTGGACGAGCTAGTGCTACAACAGTTAGAGCAATAGCTATTAACATCAAAATATTTCGCCACTTTTTAGAGAGTGCTGAGCTTTTGAGTCTAATCTTTGGAAGTACCTCTTTTGAGAAGACTCCACTAAGCTCATCACCCCTACTCTTTAACAAGTATCCCAAAGGGATTAAAAGAAGCAAAAGCCATAAAAATTCGCTATTATTAAAGGTTATCATTGCTATTTCAAATCCTATATTCAGTAACTATCTATTGGGGGAAATTATACTATAAAGATTTTCTTTAGTTTGCTACTTTGGTGGCATTTTTAGGGTTTCATTTATATAGAAATCTCATAAAGTTGTAAATAATTATGTAAAACTTGAGTCTATATATCATAATTAAGAAGCGAAGTTAAGGGAAAATAATAAAAAAGACCTCCTAATAATCAAATAACGAATAATCTTCTCTAATCTTAGACAATATAGTTCTATCTAATTCATATACAAAAGCATAGTTAAAGTAGACATTTTTTAAAATATCTCTAGCCTCATTAATATCTCTATACCAATTTGGTCTATCTACACCATCTACCTTTGTCTTTGGAGGTGTTAGAACAATAGTCTTTACCCATGCACCATTGTAGCGAACATACTCTCGTGCTTTATATATATCCTCTAAATTATCGGTAAAAATTGCTACCTTATCACTCTTACTTGGTACTCTAATATTTAAAAAACCATCAATAAAAACAGGAACAAAGTGTTTAGTATATTTTACTCTATCTAAATTATATAGAAAGTTATACTTGTCACAGAACTCAACTACACGCTTTAAGATATCAACATGAAAAGGGGTAATCTCTTTATCTTGATAGATATAGCCATTTATTTTAAAAGTAGTTCTAAAGAGTGTATCAGCAATAATCTCACAACTAGCCTCTTGATTTAATATGCTAACATCTGGCTTTATCATCTCCATTAACTCTCTATTTGTCCCAATAAACATCTTAGAGTCTGAATTTAAAATCTTCTCAAACATCTTTCGCCAATCGTTAGGCAAAATCTCTAAGTTTGATTTTTTAGTTATAATCATCTTTAAAAAAGAGAGTTCATGCTCACTAAATAGATAAAAACTAGCATCTCTACTAATTAAGACATAACGAATAAGCTTAAAAGCTGCCTTTTCAATCTCATCTACTTTAATCCAAGCTACTTCACTATCGGTAATCTCTATTGAACTATCGGAGAAGATAATACCATAAGCACCATTTTTTAATGCCCTATGTATCTCATCTTGATTATTTGAGATAAATAGGTCACCTTGGTCAATTTTTGAAGGGTAAACACTTACTGAGTTAACAGCACTTACTGTCGGGCTTGAAACCAACTCTCCTGCTGTCAAATTTAATAAATCTTCTATTTTCATCTAAACCTTTACCATATATTAACCAATTGGTGTACCATTGTTTTTTGGCTTCTCTGGACGTATCAAGCAGAGTCCATTCTCATCTTTTGCAGCAAGAAGCATTCCCTCACTTACCATTCCCATAAGTTTAGCAGGTTTTAGATTTGCTACTACACAGACTTGCGTATTTAACATATCTTCTGGACTATACCACTCTTTGATACCTGCTACAATCTGTCGTGGCTTCTCCTCTCCTAAATCTACTTGTAGTAGTAGAAGCTTTTTACTCTTTGGAACCTCCTTAGCCTCAACTACTGTCCCAACTTTTAAAGAGATTTGGAAAAACTGGTCAATCCCAATAAGAGCTACACCCTCTGTTGAGGTAGACTCTTTAGCTTTTTTAGCTTTTTTCTCCTCTTTTTGAGGAGTCTCTTTTTTAACCTCTTCTAAAAGCTCTTTTTCTATTCTTGGAAAGAGTGGCTCTCTCTTTTTTGTTGTAAATGGAGCAAGTATCTCACCCCTATTAATAATCTTATCAAAATTCTCAGGAGTAACCTCAAATCCTAACGCCTCACAAATAGTTGTAGTTGTCTTTGGCATAACAGCATGAAGCATAAGTGAGACCTTTGCTAAAATGGTAGCAATTAGCCCATTAAGAGCCATTGTCTCTTCGGTTTTTCCCTCTTTTATCATACTCCAAGGTTGATACTTGTCAATAGCCTTATTTGCTACAGTAAGTGGTCTCCAAAGCTCCTCTAAATATCGGTGAAGTTGTAACTCAAAAATTAGAGGATTTAACTTCTCTAAATAGGCTTCTACCTCATCAAGCTCTGCTTGGTAATATTTTGCTACATTGTCACACTCAACTCGCCCATCAAAGTACTTTCCACTCATTCCAATAAGTCTATTTAGTAGATTTCCTAAGTCATTTCCAAGGTCAGAGTTAATTCTGTCTATTAAAGCTCTTTGAGAGAAGTCACCATCTCCTCCAAAAGGTACTTCACGAAGCATAAAGTAACGGAAGTTCTCTAAACCATAAGCATCTGCTACCTCTTTTGGGTTAACTACATTTCCTTTAGACTTACTCATCTTCTCACCATTTCTAGTCCACCAACCATGAGCTCCAATATGTTTTGGAAGAGGCAGATTTAAACTCATTAAAAATGCAGGCCAGTAGATAGCATGGAAACGTAAAATATCTTTACCAATAAGATGAACACGTGCAGGCCAATAGTCCATTTTAGCCTCATCTGTTCCATAGCCAAGTGCTGTGACATAGTTCATCAATGCATCAAGCCAAACATACATAACATGCTTTGGGTCATTGAATTTTTCAGGTAGCTTAACCCCCCAATCAAAAGAGGTTCGAGTAATAGAGAGGTCATTTAACCCACCCTCTACAAAACGAATCACCTCATTTCGTTTACTCTTTGGTAAGATACAATTTGGATTTTCTCTATACCAAGCAAGGAGTCTATCTTGATAAGCAGAGAGTCTAAAGAAGTAGCTCTCCTCTTCAACAATACTTGTAGGTTTGCCACAATCTGGACAAAACTCACCATCAACAAGCTGTGTCTCAGGGAAAAATGTCTCACATGAGATACAGTAGTGACCAGAGTAGGTATCTTTATAGATGTCTCCGTTGTCATACATTACGCTAAATGCTTTTTGAACACCTTTTTTGTGGTCTTCATCTGTAGTTCTTATAAATTTATCGTAAGAGATGTCAAACTCGTCCCAAAGGTCTCTAAAGGCTTTAGAGATTTCATCTGCATAGGCTTGTGTATCTTTTCCTCTTGATTTTGCAGCCTCTTGAATCTTTTGACCATGTTCATCTGTCCCTGTTAAAAAGAGTGTATCTTGACCAAGAAGACGAGCATAACGAGCTAAAGTATCAGCAATAATAGTGGTATAGGCGTGTCCAATATGAGCAACATCGTTAACGTAGTATATGGGTGTAGTAATATATGATTTGTGACAAGACATAAGTAGTATTCCTTAAACAAATGAGTTTAGTTTTTAATATTTTCCGTGATTTTACCTAAATCTTGCTTGATTATTACTCCGATTTACCCATATATTCAAAACGTTTCTGCTTTTTACCGTCAACTTCAACCTCTTCTATAAAATTATCAAAAGGACGAATCCAAATACTTGCATCACCGTAGAGTGTTTTATAAATGACCATCCACTCCTCTGTTTCAGAGTGTCGCCCTGTTGATAGAACCTGATATAGGTTACCTTTATAGTGTCTGTATATTCCTCGTTTAATATCTTTTTTCTGTTTCATAAAAGTATTATAATTAAAATTTTATTTATTTTTAATAATTATTAAAAAAGAGAAAGAACCAATAACTCTTGACTCCCTCTATTTAATCTCATCTAATCCCATTTTTTTTCTTAGGATTTAACTCTGCTTTTATTCTATCTTTATCAAAGATTTTTTGAGCTAAAGTTTGTACCTCTTTAGCTGTAATGCTCTTGACTAAATCCAAATCGCTATAGACACGCCCAAAAGAGTCATTATGTTTGTAGTGCATCTCCATAATATCTAACCAA
>JALWNF010000087.1 GCA_026995985.1 Campylobacteraceae bacterium | reverse complement strand
GAATAGCAATACCTTTGGAGAGATTACCCTTGCAAGTAGAACCCTTAGTAAGTGTGAACAGATTGCAA
The DNA here is from genome assembly GCA_026995985.1 of Campylobacteraceae bacterium. Taxonomy (GTDB): domain Bacteria; phylum Campylobacterota; class Campylobacteria; order Campylobacterales; family Sulfurovaceae; genus UBA1140. Next base: position 5,247 of record JALWNF010000087.1, on the reverse strand, counting down.
AAAATGTTAAAGATAGAGTAGGAGTAGAGATTAAAACAGCCTCTGTCAATGCAGATAGTATTGAGGAGCTAGTGGAGCTTTTTAACCGTGTTAAACCTGATGTTGTTATTAATGTTGCACTTCCTTATCAAGACTTAACCATTATGGACGCTTGTGTAGAGTGTGGAGTTGACTACCTAGATACAGCCAACTACGAACACCCAGATACAGCCAAATTTGAGTATAAAGAGCAGTGGGCAAGAGATGAGGCATTTAAAAAAGCTAAGATTATGGGGCTTTTAGGGAGTGGATTTGACCCTGGTGTTACTAATGTCTTTTGTGCCTATGCTCAAAAGCACTACTTTGATGAGATTCACACTATTGACATCTTAGATTGTAACGCAGGAGACCACGGCTACCCATTTGCTACCAACTTTAATCCTGAAATTAACCTACGTGAGGTAAGTGCAAATGGTCGCTATTGGGAGAATGGAGAGTGGATAGAGACAAAACCTATGGAGATTATGCAGGTTTGGGACTACCCAGAGGTTGGTAAAAAAGACTCCTACCTACTCTACCATGAAGAGATGGAGTCTTTGGTTAAACATATTAAAGGGCTAAAGCGTATTCGTTTCTTTATGACATTTGGGCAGAGCTACCTTACTCACATGAAGTGTTTAGAGAATGTTGGAATGTTAGGTATAGAGGAGGTAGAACACAATGGTTGCAAAATTGTTCCAATCCAATTTTTAAAGACTCTCCTTCCAGACCCAGCCTCACTAGGAGAGAGAACTAAAGGTAAGACAAACATAGGTATCTACGCAAAAGGTATAAAAGATGGCAAAGAGAAAACGGTTTACATCTACCAAGTAAGCGACCATGAGGAGTGCTACAAAGAGGTTATGAGCCAAGCAGTAAGCTACACTACAGGTGTTCCTGCCATGATTGGAGCAAAACTTATGCTTGAAGGAAAATGGAAAGCAGAGGGTGTCTACAATATGGAAGAGTTTGACCCTGACCCATTTATGGAGGAGTTAATGGTTCAAGGGCTTCCTTGGAAGATTAGAGAAGATTAACTATCTTCTCTTCCATATTTTTACACTCCTCCTCTATAAAAACATTCTCTTCAAAAAAGCTCAAATACTCTTCAACAGTTGAACAGTTATTTTTTTCCATCTGTTTTTTGACATAAGTCTCATAAGAAAAGTCCAACTCTTTTGGAGCTAAAAGCAGTGTATTGGCAAAATCATTTTGAAAAGCAATGATTGCCTCTTTCATTGCATAATGCACTTTAGCATCTCCTGTCAAGACAATGTCCCATCTTCGTGTAATATTTAGAGCGTTAATAATCGTCTCAGCGTTATACACATACCCCGTAGTCTCCAAAAATTTAAACTCTAAATCAAGTAACATCTGATTCAAATTAATAGGTTTTAAAATTTTAAAGAGAAAATAGATGTCAAACAAATCTTTAATGGTATCGGTTCTGTCACATAGGGCTTTTAGTTTATAAAGTAGTAGATTGTAAGGGTCATCTGTTTTTGGTTTTTCATAAGGTTCAAGTGTTACTCCTCCCTCTCTATACATCTTCACAACATTTCGCCAAAATAGAGCCGTCTGCTCTTTAAAAAGTTTATCAATAGTCGGAAGTAGCTTCTCTATTGCTTTTATTGGTAATATCTTTAAAATATCCCCATAAAATAGATTTTCAAAAAATGGTTTTACAAATTTAGGATTACCTCTTCGTACCTCTTTGAGTATATAGCTAACCTCATAGTCTTTACCCCAAAAAGCTACTTGTATCTCTTTTTTTAATTTATCTGTTAACTTAATGGGTGTGGGTTTTAATATAATCTGATGTCGTCTAGGGTTTTCAGTAAAGGCTATCTTTTTGAGCAGTACAAATGCAAAGTCAGGCACAGAACCATTTCTTCTCCAACCTGTTACTGTGTCGTAAGGTATATTACTCTTTTGGGCGAACTCTTTTTTTGTCATATTATGATATTTTAGAGCTTGGTCAAAAAGTTTTTGTTTGTTCATTTTTTACTCTTTTATTGTTGTATTAACAATATTATAGCATAAAAAAGTTATTTTAATTAATTCTCACAGCCACTGCATCTTTAACTCACGATTAGAAGAGACATAATCTCTCAAATAAAGATTAATAAGACTCTGATAAGGTATACCTACTCCCTCTGCCATCTTTTTAAAGTAATCAATAACATCCTCTTCTAACCTCATGGTAACTTGTTTTTTTTAACTGTTTAACATAAGGGTTTGGTCTTGATTTCATTGTGCTTAAATCGTACTCTTCTTTCATGGCTTTATCTCCTATGATAAGTGTTACTCTCCTCTTAGTTCAATATACTCTTTATAAAAATCTTTAGCAGAGATAACACGAATATTAGAGAGTTTATAATCTTTAATATTATCAGTAATAATCAATTCGGCATCTATCTTTTTTGCACAAAAATATTGAACAGCATCTTCAAAATCTTTAAAATCACTATCCAAGGAGTTCTCTATAATCTCTTCATCAACCGAAACAAGACTGTTCTCTTGTTGTATGGTTCTCAACTCCTCTATTACACCCTCTCTGTCAAATGTTTTTTTGATGATATAGTGGATATTAATAATAGATATATCATTGAGATAAAGTTCCACATCTACACCTGCTAAGAAACTAAGAATCTCTTTTGAAATCCCTTCATCTCGGTTAAGTATAGAGTTCAGATAGATATTGGTATCAATGTATATTTTTATACTCATAGTGAAAATTTCTCTTTTATGTATCTATCTTTTTCTAGCTCAATATCAATGTTCTTTAATGGTTCTAACTTTTTATTGAGTGAGTCCAAAGCCTCTCTAACTCGTCTGCTTTTTTCAGGATTAATGACTTTTAAATTTTTAAGTCGGTTATCTAAACTATCGCTTTTTTGATGTGTAGTGATTTGATTTTTTAAAAAGTTTAGAAAGAGTTCTTTCATCTCATCAATATTTTTGTTTTGAATAAACCTAGCGACCTCTTGGTCATTGATATTGATTGTTCCAAGATTTAGAGCTACTTGCACGGTTGACTCCTTTTTAGTATAATACTTTAAATCAATTATATCATAAGTATAATCAATCTTATCTCGTGCTATGTTTTTGAGTATCTCTTTACTGATTACATCTTTTTTACCCATACTCAAAACCTTTATTTTGAATTTTGAGTATTTTAACATAAAAAAATAGATTTCAATAATAATGTGTCAAATTGTAATTATTTTATATTATTTTAAGTTTTATTATCTATTTGGGGTCTGACACCGTAGCCTCTTATTATTTTTTATTTAAGTAGGATACGCCGGGAACAAATAAATGGTTCAAGGACTTCCTTGGAAGATTAAAGAAGATTAGCTCTCCTCTTTAACCTCTTTAATATGTCTGTTAATACACTCTAAGAATTTAATATAGAGAGCCTTGTCAACATTCTCTTTACCGAGTTTATCTTCTAGTGCTGTAAGCTCTACTCGAAGAGCTTCACACTCCTCTGAGAGTAAATCTTCACCCTCAAATGCTTTTTTAATGTTGACCACTTGACTAGAGAAGAGATTTTTAAACCCTTTTAAGTAGGCTCCAATATTCTCTGTAAAGTTATGAACCTTTACATAGGTTTGTGACTTTTTAAACCATGCGAGGAGTTCCATAACCATGTCGTATCGACGTTTGAACCAGTCGATACTCATAAGCTTCTCATTTCCTACCTCTAAAATAAAATGGACAGGTATAAAGAAAAGTACCTTAAAGAGATAGAGTGCAACAAAGATAACAATATGCCCCGAAGCTAAAAAGCCAAGTGCAATAAACCCTAACACCTCCATAAGCAAGAAAGGTACTCCAAAGAGGATTAAAACAACATAACGATTCATATTTTCAATATGTTTTCTAAAAAAAGAGGCTATTTTACTCTTTTGGAATGTTTGTGAGGTCTTTTTAAAACCAAGCTCCCAAAAAATCTCTAAAAATAGAACAACTATAATAGCTGATATAAAAAATATAACTCGTGCAAAGAAGTTTTTAAGTTGAACCTTCTTCTCTTCACTCTGCTTATACTCCTCTTTTGTACGGTAGAGTCTCTTTTCATATCTCTCTAGAAACCAAGTTCCAAAACGCTTTAACGCTGAACCAATCTTTCTCCAAAGACTCTTAGTAAATGGTATATACTCTCCCAATAATAAAATAAGAATGGTTACCAATAGAATTTCATGCAACATACTTTTCCTTACTTAGCAATTAATGTAATATCTTACCCAAAAGAGTATTTAAAGAAGATATATAAAATTTTTCTTAAGAAATTAAATTTATTTTAATTTAAATTATTTTATAATATTTTTAATCACAAAGAGAAAGGAACTATTATGGATAATCAAAATACAACAATATCACCTCTCGCTTATGCTATCTCTATCGCAATATTGACAACAGTTGCTATGTTCCTTGTCTCTAAGCTTAGCAATATATTATAATCACAGTGAGTAGCAAACAAGCTACTCACTCAAACGCTCTATCTTCGCTCCTAAAGCCGAGAGTTTTCCCTCTAAATTGTCATACCCTCTATCTAGGTGATAAATTCTATGAACATTAGTAACCCCCTCTGCTACAAGAGCGGCTAGAACCAAAGCTGAACTAGCACGTAAATCGGTTGCCATTACATCTGCACCATAGAGCTTTGCTACAGGTCTAACAGCTGCGACTGAACCTTTTAACCAAATATCAGCACCTAAACGGTTTAACTCTGAGACATGCATAAATCGGTTCTCAAAAAGTCGCTCCTCTATAAGTGATTCGCCTATTGCCATTGTAGCTACTGCCATAAATTGTGCTTGCATATCTGTAGGAAATCCAGGGTACTCTGTAGTTACCAATGAGACAGGCTTTAGTCTACTTGTACCACTAATAGTAATGCTCTCTTTGTCTATCTTGAAGCTACACCCCATCTCTTCAAGCTTATTAACAGAGGCTTCAATATGTGTAGGGTTTACCTTCTCTAGAGTAATGGTTGAGTTGGTAATCGCTGCTGCACAGAGGTAGGTACCAGCCTCAATACGGTCAGGAATAATCTCTACCTCTTTAAAGGTTAATGACCTCTGCCCTGTTCCCTCAACAACAATCTCTGATGTTCCAATCCCATCTATCTTAACCCCTGCATCAGCCAACATCTCACAAAGTTGCACAATCTCAGGCTCTTTGGCCGCATTGACAATAGTTGTTGTTCCATGAGCTAAG
>JALWNF010000086.1 GCA_026995985.1 Campylobacteraceae bacterium | reverse complement strand
ACAGAAAGAACTGCAATAGTCCAAAGTACACTAGGCTCAGCCCCTAGAGCCATTGCAACTAAAACAACAACAGCACCCTTTAGAGCATCGAGAACAAAAGTAGCAATGGTAAGCTTTTTTGCTAAATGGGGAGCTTTCTCTTTTAAGACACGAAGTACATTGGTAGCTCCAATATTTCCACTACCCTCATTTCGTACATCAACTCCTGCAAAAACTTTTGCTAAAATAAATCCAAAAGGAATAGCCGACAGGAGGTAAGCAGTTATGTAAAGCATAATATTTGTCATAAAATCTCCAAGATTAATTATTCGTGTCGCAATTTTAACGAAAAATATGGTATTTTTCCCTAAATTATCACTTAAGGCAAAAAAATGGGTATAGATTATAGAGCAGAGATAGAGAGACTTAAAAGAGAGTTACCTGTAACGGTAGTAGGACATTTCTATCAACGTGATGAAGTATTTGAGATGGCAGACATAACAGGAGATAGTTTAGAACTTGCAAGAAAGTGTAAAGCCGATAACAATCCATGGGTAGTCTTTTGTGGTGTTGGTTTTATGGGGCAGAGTGTTAAGATAATTGCTCCAGAGAAGCGAGTACTAATGCCTAAGATTGCATGTTGTGCCATGGCAAGAATGATAGACAAGAGCTATTTTGATGAGTCTGTAGATTATATGGTAGAGCATGGTATAAAAAAGGAAGATATATTACCAATTACTTACATAAATAGTGATGCAACTGTAAAGGCAAAAGTAGGAGAGATGGGTGGAATGGTCTGTACTTCATCTAATGCTTATAAAATTATAGAAAAAGGGTTGGAGTCAGGCAAAAAGATTTTATTTGTTCCAGATAGATGTTTAGGTCAAAACTTTGCTAACTCTATGGGGTTAAAGTCGTGTGTTATTAAAGAGGAGGGAAAAGAGTGTAATCCAGCTGAAGCTGATGTTATCTGTTTTAATGGTTTCTGCTCTGTTCACCAACTCTTTACCCTTGATGATATTGAGTTCTATCGTGAGAAGTATCCTGATATAAAAATTGCAGTACACCCAGAGTGTGACCCATCTGTTGTGGCTGTTGCTGATTTTGTAGGCTCTACTTCACAACTTATTAAGTATGTCAATGAGCTAGACCCAGAGCAAAAAGTTGCTGTTGGAACAGAGTATAACTTGGTAAATAGAATGCGTCAAAAAAATACCTATGTTCTCTCTTCAACAAAACCAGAGTGTCCAACTATGAATGAGACTACTTTAGAGGATTTATATAAGACATTAAAATCTATTGAAGATAATGAGCCTATTAATGAGATTTTTGTTGATGAGAAGACTCGTTATTATGCCAACTTAGCATTAGAGAGAATGTTGGCAATTAAATAATAAAATCTGTTTTTTACTACTTATAGTGTAATATTCCATAAAATACTATATGGGATATGCCAATGAAAAAAGCAGAACTTTTAGCCCCAGCAGGTAATTTAGAAAAGTTAAAAATAGCACTAGCCTATGGGGCTGATGCTGTCTATGGAAGTACAAGTACCTTCTCTTTACGTATTCGTTCAGGAAAAGAGTTCGACATGGACTCTTACGCAGAAGGAATTGCTTATGCTCATAAACGAGGGAAAAAGGTCTACTCCACAGTTAACTCTTTTCCATTTAACTCTCAACTAAAACTATATGAGAATCATATTGCAAAAATAGCCGAGCTAAAGCCCGATGCACTTATTGTATCTAGCCCAGGGGTAGTGGCAATGGCACGAAAGATTGCCCCAGATATTCCTATTCATCTCTCTACTCAAGCCAATGTTATGAATGTCTTAGATGCACAAGTCTACTACGATATGGGGGTAGAGCGTATTATCGTAGCACGTGAAATATCTTTAAAAGATTGTGAAGCTATTAAAAAGGTCTTACCCGATTTGGAGTTAGAGATTTTTGTGCATGGCTCTATGTGTTTTGCCTATAGTGGTCGTTGTTTAGTATCGGCTCTTCAGACAGGTCGTGTACCAAATCGTGGAAGTTGTGCAAACGATTGTCGTTTCCCTTATGAGATATATGCTCATAATCCAGAGACAAATACTACCTTTAGACTTGATGAAGAGGAGGGGGTTGGAACCTACATTATGAACTCAAAAGATATGAATATGGCTTCTCATATAGATAAGATTTTATCTTCAGGGGTTATTGATTCTCTTAAAATTGAAGGACGAACCAAGTCTCCTTACTATGTAGGGGTAGTAACTAAAGCCTATAGAGAAGCTATTGATGACTACTATGCAGGTAGATTTGATGCTTCAAAGTACCAAAAAGAGTTACATACCACACAAAACAGAGGCTTTACCGATGCCTACTTGCTCTCTAAACCTTTTGAGAGAAACAATACTCAATCTCACGGCTTTACTATTCAAGATGGAACTCACCAAGTAGCAGGTTTGGTTAGCGAAGATGGCTTAACTTGGAGATGTAAAGATAAAACTTGTGTAGGTGACAGAGTAGAGATAGTTCTGCCTGTTGGAGTAACTATTGAAGAGATTGAGAATGAAGAGTGTAGAGTTACTAAAGAGGGTGAGTCATTTTTTATTGAGTTTAAAAAGATAATCTCTACTACAGGAAAAGAGTTTAAGTGTATTCATAGTGGGGATTTAAACGATATTGTTTTGCCTGTTAAACTACCAAGCTATACTATCTTAAGAAGAGGAATTGCAGAAGCAAAAGCTAAAAAGGGTCTGGCACTTAATGCCTAATTATGGAGACACTAGAGAAGATAGTAGCTTTTTTTATGAAAGTAATAGAGGCTATTGCTAAGTTTTTCTCTTGGCTATTTGGCTGATATGAAGAGAAAAGTAGTTATTATTCTATTTTTATGGAGGAAAGAGATGAAATTTGTATCGATTGTGATTGGTTCTAAGAGTGACTACAGTGTTATGAGTGAGTGTGCAGAGACACTTAAAAAGTTTGGTGTTCCTTATGAGCTTATTATCTCATCAGCACACAGAAGTCCAGATAGAACAAAAAACTATATTAAAGAGGCAGAAGAAAAAGGAGCTCAAGTCTTCATAGCAGCAGCAGGAATGGCAGCCCACCTAGCAGGTGCTTTAGCTGCAACTACAACAAAGCCTGTCTTGGGTGTTCCAATGGCAAGTGGAGAGCTAAGAGGAGAAGATGCCTTATTGAGTACAGTAATGATGCCAGCAGGAATGCCTGTAGGAACAGTTGCTATTGGTAAAGCAGGGGCTGTAAATGCAGCCTACTTAGCAATTCAGATTATGGCACTTCAAGATGATGAGTTAAGAATAAAATTGCAAGAGGATAGAATCTCTAAGGCTAAAAAGGTTGAGCTTGACTCTAGTACTGTTGAAGTAATTTTGTAGGATAATATATAATGAACAAAAATGCACTAACATTTAGCGAACTACTACTAAAACTACAACAATTCTGGGCAGAGCAAGGCTGTAACATTGTCCAACCCTACGACATACCAGCAGGAGCAGGAACATTTCACCCTGCTACACTTTTAAGAAGTCTTGATAGCAAACCTTGGAGTACAGCTTATGTTGCACCAAGTAGAAGACCAACCGATGGACGATATGGAGAGAATCCAAACCGATTAGGAGCTTACTATCAGTTTCAAGTATTGATAAAACCAAGTCCTGACAATATTCAAGAGCTTTATCTAAAGTCCTTAGAGTATTTAGGATTAAATCTAAAAGAGCATGATATTCGCTTTGTAGAAGATAATTGGGAGTCTCCAACACTTGGTGCATGGGGGCTTGGTTGGGAGGTTTGGCTTGATGGTATGGAGGTTACTCAATTTACCTATTTTCAACAAGTAGGTGGGATTGCTTGTGACCCTGTGGCTGTTGAGATTACTTATGGTACAGAGAGATTGGCTATGTATCTACAAGGGGTTGAGTCTGTTTTTGATATTGTTTGGAACAAGCAAGGCGATAGTATTACAACCTATGCAGATGTTCATAAAGAGAGTGAGTATGAGTTCTCTAAATATCACTTTGAAGTAGCCAATGTAGAGAAGTTGCTTAAAGATTTTGATGATGCTTCAGCTGAGTGTAAATTGTGTCTTGATAATGGTTTGCCCCTTCCTGCTTATGACCAATGTATGGTGGCGAGTCATGCGTTTAATGTGCTTGATGCTAGAAAAGCGATTTCACAGGCTCAACGTCAGAACTATATTTTAAAGGTTCGTGAATTGGCAATAGGTTGTGCAAAATTATATAAAGAACAAGAAGAAGAGCGAAATAAGCGTGTAAATGCAAAATGAAAATAAAAGATATATATGAAAAATTAAACACTATAAGCCCATTTGAACTACAAGAGAAATGGGATAATTCAGGTCTGCTTGTAGGCGATATGAACCGTGAATTTGAACAGATTGCTATAGGACTTGACATCGACAAAGAGAGTTTAGAGAGTGCAAAAGAGAATACTCTTTTTATTGTCCATCACCCACTTATCTTCTCTGGGCTTAAGTCACTAGATTTTTCTGTTTACCCTGCAAATCTATTAGAGATAATGGTTAAAAAAAATATTTCACTTATTGCTATGCACACTAACTTTGACAAGACTCACTTAAACTCTTATGTTTTTGAAAAAGTCTTAGGCTTTAAGATAGAGTCACAAGAGGAGTTTGTCTGTAAAGCTACAGGAGAGTGGTCAAAAGATGAGCTTTTGGCACTTATAAAAGAGAAGTTAGGTTTGGAGGTGTTAAAAGTTGTATTGCCTAAAGAGAAAATCAACTCTATAGCATTAACTACAGGAGCAGGGGCTTCACTAATAGATGAGGTAGAGGCTGACTGCTTTTTAACAGGTGATATTAAGTACCACGATGCCATGAAGGCTATGAGTCAAGAGCTTATGATGGTAGATATTGGACACTATGAGAGTGAGCAGTTTTTTTCACAGATACTAAAAGGTGAGTTGGAAAATTTAGGAGTTTTAGGTATAATCACGCAATCACAAAATCCGTTTGAAATAATAGGGTTCTAGGGTCAGGTATAAAATATTTCACTTTACTATGTTACATAAAATATTTTACACCAGACCCTGATTTCCACAAAAAAGACGCTTTAAACTCCCAAAGGATAGAGATTGAATAAACATTTAGAAGAGTTAATTGAACTTTCAAAGTTAGATAAGTCTATTGATGACTTTACACCACAAATTGAAGCTGCACAAAAAAAGTTGGCAAAAAAAGCTAAAAAACGAGATGAGATTCTTGAACAGATTGCACAACTTACTGAAGTTGTCCAAAAGGCAAAAGCTACTATTTCCTCTTATGAAGAGCAGATTAAGGTGTTAAATGAACAGCTTA
>JALWNF010000085.1 GCA_026995985.1 Campylobacteraceae bacterium | reverse complement strand
TTAATTATAAAGAGAGAACTATTTTTAGAATTTTTTGCTATACTTGCAAGGATAAAAATTAAATAATATAGGAGAGTGTCATGGCACTATTTGATGAAGTAAAAGAGGTTGTAGTTGAACAACTAAGCGTAAATGCTGATGAGGTAAAAGAGGAGTCAAAATTTGTAGAAGATCTTGGGGCTGATAGTTTAGATGTAGTAGAGTTAGTAATGGCACTAGAAGAGAAGTTTGATATTGAGATTCCAGATGAAGATGCTGAAAAAATTACAACCGTTGCAGATGCAATTAAATTTATAGAAAATATTAAAGCATAGAGGCAGACTAAAGTATCTGCCCTTTTGGGTTTAAATAATATTTGAAACTATAAAAGATGTAGTTTGATATATTTTTTAAAAAGTATACAGGAGACAGAGTTGAAAAGAGTTGTAGTTACTGGTCTAGGAATGATAAACAGTGTAGGGCAAGATAAAGAGAGTTCTTTTTCTGCTATTTTAAATGGTGAGTGTGGAATAAAAGAGATTGAACTCTTTGATGCTTCTAAGTTTTCTGTAAGAATTGCTGGTGAGATTGTTGGTTTTGACCCAAGTGAGGTCATGGACACAAAAGAGGTTAAAAAAGCAGATAGATTTATTCAACTTGGAATGAAAGCTACTAAAGAGGCAATGGCTGATGCAAATCTACCTGATGATATTGACAAAGAGCGTTTTGGTATAGCCTCTGCTTCTGGAATTGGTGGTCTTCCAAATATTGAAAAAAACTCTATTATCTGTGAAAATCGTGGTCCTAGACGTATATCTCCTTTCTTTATTCCATCATCATTAGTAAATATGCTTGGAGGTTTTATCTCTATAGAGCATGGGATAAAAGGTCCAAATCTTGCATGTGTAACAGCTTGTGCTGCTGGTACTCATGCCATTGCCGAGGCTACTAAGACTATTATGCTTGATGGTGCTGATAGAATGTTAGTAGTTGGTGCTGAGTCTGCTATTTGTGGTGCTGGAATTGGTGGTTTTGCTTCGATGAAGGCACTAAGTACAAATAATGAAAATCCTAAAGAGGCTTCTCGCCCTTTTGATGCCAATAGAAATGGATTTGTAATGGGTGAGGGTGCAGCAGCTCTTGTATTGGAAGATTATGAGTTAGCTAAAGCACGAGGAGCTAAAATATATGCTGAGGTAGTAGGTTTTGGTGAGAGTGGAGATGCTAACCATATTACAACTCCTGTAGTAGATGGACCTCTTCGTGCTATGAAGGCAGCTATGAGAATGGCTGGAGATATTAAGATAGATTATATTAATGCTCATGGTACCTCTACTCCTGCTAATGATAAAAATGAGACAGCAGCAATTAAAGAGTTGTTTGGTGGAGCAGAGAATTGTCCTCCTGTAAGTTCAATTAAGGGGCAAATTGGTCACTGTTTAGGAGCTGCTGGTGCTATTGAAGCAGTTGTATCAATAATGGCAATGAGAGATGGAAAGCTTCCTCCAACTATTAACTATACAACACCAGATAAAGAGTGTGACTTAGATTATGTAACTGATGGTGCAAGAGATGCCAAAATTAATGCTGTTATGAGTAACTCTTTTGGTTTTGGTGGGACTAATGGAGTAGTAATATTCAAAAAAATATAAGGAAGTTGCATGGCAACCTATTTAGAGTTTGAGAAAAAAATTGAGCAGATTCAAGAAGATATTGATGGAGCTCGTGCAAAAAATGATGAATATGCTATAGAGGCTCATGAAAAAGAGCTAGAAAAAGAGGTAGCAAAGACTATGAAAAGTCTTTCGGATTATCAGAAATTACAACTTGCACGTCACCCTGATAGACCATATGCACTAGATTATATTCGTTATATGATGACAGATGCTTATGAGATTCATGGAGATAGAGCTTTTCGTGATGACCCTGCAATATTATGTTACTTAGGCTATATAGATGGTCAAAAAGCTATGGTAATTGGTGAACAAAAGGGGCGTGGAACTAAACATAAACTCAAACGTAATTTTGGTATGCCAAATCCAGAAGGTTATAGAAAAGCACTTCGTGCTGTTAAACTTGCTGAGAAGTTTAATATTCCTGTACTAATGCTTATAGATACTCCAGGTGCATACCCAGGGCTTGGAGCAGAAGAGCGTGGACAGAGTGAAGCTATTGCTAGAAATCTTTTTGAATTTGCAAGTGTAAAAGTGCCAATGGTCTCAGTGGTTATTGGAGAAGGTGGTTCAGGTGGTGCTTTAGCTATTGGGGTTGCAGATAGACTAGCTATGATGCGATACTCTGTTTTTTCTGTTATCTCACCGGAGGGGTGTGCAGCAATTTTATGGAATGACCCAGCAAAAGTAGAACAGGCAGCAAAAGCTTTAAAGATTACACCAGAAGATTTACTAGAGCATGGATTGGTTGATGATGTTTTAGATGAGCCTCTTATTGGGGCACATAGAACAAAGCAGGAGTCTGCTATGGTTGTTAAAGAGTACTTTTTAAATAAGATTAAAGAGTTAAAAGAGTTGAGTATTGAAGAGATGTTAGAGAGACGTTATGAACGTTTAACCTCTGTTGGTGCTTTTTCTGAATAGTAAAGCTTCTAATTATAGTCAATTAGTAAACTCTAAAAGTATCTTTTAGAGTTTATACTATTGGCATGGCACAACTTTCTACACTATATAGATACTCTTCTATATAAATTCTTGTTTTTATAAGAGTGTGATTCTCGTATGTTATGTTAATAGAGGAGCTATTTATTAAAAAAGACGCTCCTCTTCATAAAATTCAATATTTGATAGTAGTACAAGATTTAAAATAGCTATATTAAAAGTTAGATAGATAGCTCCTATAAGCGTTATGTTAGAAAGTGTGGCATTAAAGAGTGCATAGTGGATATAATCATAAGGTAATAGTAGTTGAATAACTATAATATTAAACCATGAAGAGATAATAATAAGTATAGCACTTAAAAGGTAAACACCAATTTTACTAATAAGGTGAGGGTATATATATCGGATAGATGGATAAAATAGTAAAAGAGTACCAATACTCCAAATTAAAGTTGCCATTACTATCCATTTTGTATCTACTGAAGCAATTAGTAGAAAAATAGGAACAACTGTTAATGTAAGAATAGTTGCAATCAGTAAAGATTTTAAGAAATGGAGTGACAAAACTATATCCTATATTTAATTATTTTTTAATATGTCTATTATAGGATATAAAATGTAAAGAATAGTTAAAAAAAGTATATATTTTAAAATTATTTACTAAATTTAAGAAAATAATAAGCTTTTAAACTCTTTTTAAGAAGAGTTATTTATGTAGAACCCCAAATTTAGGTTCTATACTCTGCATTTATCTTAACATAGTCATAAGAGAGGTCACAACCATAAGAGGTGTAAGAGCCATCTCCTAAGCCTAGATTACAGGTAACCTTAAATGAGTCATTTTTCATAATCTTATAGGCTTTCTCTTCTCTCTCTTTATCTAACTCTCTCTGTTCATTGGAGTAGATAAGTAGGTTATCGTAGTGAATAGTTAGTTTAGTATCATCACACTCCACTCCAGAAGCCCCAATAGTTGAAGCAATTCTTCCCCAATTTGGGTCCTCTCCAAAGAGAGCAGTCTTTACAAGAAGTGAGTTTGAAAGAGCAATGGAGGCTTTTCTTGCCTCTTCATCAGAGACAGCTCCATTTACTTCAAATGCTACTAATTTATTAGCTCCCTCACCATCTTTTAAAATCATCATAGCAAGTTCAAATGTAATCTTATTTAATGCCTCTCTAAATGCCTCTTTGTTGTAAGCTTGTGAGAGACCATTTGCCAAAAGTATGACTGTGTCGTTAGTAGAGGTATCACCATCAACAGAGATTCTGTTAAAAGAACCATTTACTGCCTCACTTAGTAGCTCCTCCATATCTGCTTTTGGAATCTTAGCATCGGTAGTTATAAAGCATAGCATGGTTGCCATGGCAGGGTTTATCATACCTGCACCTTTACAGATAGCTCCAATGGTAAATGAGCCTCCGTCATCTAGCTCAACTCTAAAGGCTAACTCTTTTTTAAATGAGTCTGTAGTCATAATGGCTCGTGCTGTCTTGTCTGAATTTTTAGCATTAAAGTCAAACTTCTCAAAAGCAGAGCATATCTTCTTTTGGTTTAGACGGTAGCCAATAACTCCTGTAGAGGACATAATAGGGTTTTGAGCTTTATGGTGTTTTTTAAGTTCATTAAAGATACTCTCAATATCTCTAACCCCTTGCTCTCCTGTCATAGCATTGGCATTTTTTGCATTCATCAAAATAAAGTCGGTTTTAAAGTCTTTAGGATATTTTTGGTAGTGCTTAATGGGTGCTGCTTGAAATTTATTTGATGTAAAACGTGCTGTTACATCACAAGGTACAACTGAACGAATAAAAGCTACATCGCCATCTTCGCCTGATTTCATGCCAACATTGACACCATCGCAGTAGAATCCCTCTACATTACCAAGTCCACCTTTTAGTGAAAATAGATTAAACATCTTTTATCTCCTATAGTTTTTACTTTTTTATATAAATTAGATTTTTTATTTGATTAAGATTTTAGTAGTTAAAATAAGTGGAAGTCAGAAGTAGATTTAACCCATTTTAGGGTTAAGAGTAAGAGGAGTCAATTACGCCTCTGTTGCTTGTGCAGCTCTCTTTCTCATTGTTCTAAGAGTAGAAGCAGCTACTTTAATTCTCTTTGTTGTTCCATCTTCCAATGTAATCTTAATACTTCTTAAGTTAGGAAGTTGCCTCTTCTTTGTTTTGTTGTTTGCGTGAGATACATTGTACCCAACTAATGGACCTTTTCCTGTTATGTCACATCTTCTTGCCATAATAATACCTTTGTAGTTAATAGTGTTTATGAAGCATAAATAATAAGGCTCATAAAAAAGTTTTGCAATTATAGGGAAATGAATCTTAAAAGTTGTTGTTTTTTAGTTAAGTAGATGATTTAGTTTAATAAGTTATAATAAATTCATGAAAACAGATTTTAAAACCATATTTTTTTACATTGTTTTAGCTACTTGTAGTTTAACTCTTTTGGGGTTTACTGCTTTTACTACTGCAAATTATAGTATAAATTTAGCACAAGGGTATATAACTTCAGCTTTAATATTTATCTCTTACCCTTTAATTTTGCATAAAAGTCATTTGCTTTTTACTCAAAATAGAGTTGGTCTAGCCTATTTTTTAGTTATTGGTTTTTTCCTTATTTTAGCTTTTATTCAGATGATAGGATGTGCAAATAGTATAAAATGGGAACACTAGTAGGTGTTTGTCCATCTACTATTTGACCTCTTAGCATA
>JALWNF010000084.1 GCA_026995985.1 Campylobacteraceae bacterium | reverse complement strand
AAAGGTCTTGTACTTGAAAAGGCTTGGACAAGATTCTCTTATATGTATAAGTATGAAGGAAAAGATATTCTTCTTTGTAGCCGTGCAAGAGATGATGCAGGTCATATCCAACCAACTGTTAAACAAGAAAGAGATACTCTAGGTGTAGAGGGTGTATACCATAGAAATGGTATTCATACATGGGCAGTATCAGCAAAAGGAGACGTAACTAATGTACAAATCTTATCTTAAAAAAATTGTATCATCTTCAGTTGTTGCTTCAGTAGTACTTTTAGGTACAGCTTGTAATGCATCAAATGATCATGATAAAAAAGTAGAAGCTACTAAAGTTGAAACTAAAAAGGTAGAGACAAAAAAAGCTGAAACAAAAGCTACTACATCTAACCCTTCTGTAGGTCCAGCTATACCAGATGTTTCAGATACTGTAAAGAGAACTTACGCCAATGGTAAAAAGGTAATTGATGGTGGGGTAACCTACCCTGTTGTCAATGGGAAAACAGGCTCATACTATGTTAATGAAAAAGCTCATAAACTTGCACTTAACTATGGTAGAGCTGCAACTCCAAATGAGATAAAAGCTTGGGATATTGATGTAATGCCAGATGGAACAGGACTACCTGAGGGGTCTGGTTCTGTAGAAGAGGGAGATGAGCTTTACGAAGAGAAGTGTGTATCTTGTCATGGTGACTTTGGTGCAGGTTCAGGCTCATACCCTAAACTTACAGCTGGGAATGCCTATGAGATGCAAAAGACTCTAGTAAATCAGCGTCTTAACCCAGATGATGAGGGACCAAAACGTGTCTTTGGTTCATACTGGCCTCATGCTAGTACACTATGGTGGTACATTAAAACAGGTATGCCTCATACAGCACCTATGTCATTAACAAATGATGAAGTATATGCTCTTGTAGCCTATATTTTATCTATTAATGAGATTAAAATAGATGGTGAAGCAGTTGAAGATGACTATGTTCTTAACAGAGAGAAGTTCTTAAAAATTAAAATGCCAAACAGAGATGGATTTATTCCAAAAATTGATGGTCCAAACGGTCCAGACAATGCACGTGCATTCTATGATGATGTAACTAACTATGGTAATGGTACAAGATGTATGAAAGACTGTTTCGATGGTGAACCAAAAGTTCAAAAAATCATTACACCAATATCTGACTTCTCTCCACCATTAAGCAATGAGAAGTCTCTTCCAGCAACACCAAAAAGTACAAAAGCAGAACACCCTGGTAAAAAAGTTTATGAGAAAAAATGTTCACTATGTCATGGTAATGATGCAATGGGTGCACCTGTAGTTGGTAATAAAGATGCATGGGCAAAAGTTCTTAAGCAAGACAAAGAGACCATCTACAAAAATGCAATCAATGGAAAGAATGCTATGCCTCCAAGAGGTGGTACATCACTTTCAGATGATGAGATTAAACAAGTTGTAGACTATATGATAGAATCTAGTAAATAAGTTTTAAATAGACTTATATTACACAACTAATACACAAAGAGCTTTTATACTTCTTGTGTATTGATTAATAAATTCGATATTAATCAAAAAAACTGATTATAAATTTTCAGTTTTTACAACAGTTTTGACACTATTTTTCTTTAAGATAGTGTCATAAATCAAAATTTAACCCAATAGAAAGGATTTCACGTATGGAAAGAAGAAAATTTTTAGGTTTAGGTCTAGCTGCTGTAGCTTTTATACCAGCAAGTTTAAGTGCTGTTGACTTTAGAAAAGAGAAACCAGATGCATGGAAAGCAAAAAATGTAGATGATGCTATTAAAGCACTATATGGTGATATTAAACCAGAAGAGTCAGGACTTAGTATTAAAGTTCCAAAGATTGCATCTAATGGTGGAGCAATTCCTGTTAAAATGTCAAGTGATGTTCAACTTAAGTCTTTAGCACTTTTCCAAGACTCTAACCCTGAATCTGCTGTAGCTGTATTTACTATTCCAGCTGACGTTAAAAAAGTTAACTATATGACTAAAATCAAAATGGCAAAATCTGGTTCTATTACTTTAGTTGGAGAAGGTACTGATGGTAAATTCTATAAAGTAAATAAAGCTCTACAAGTTGCTCTTGGTGGTTGTGAAGGTTAATCCCTTTTCAACATAAACGATTTTAGAACAATTACAAAGATAACAGAAAGGAATAAACATGGCAAATATGAAAATTAAAGCAAAAGTTAAAGGTGACACACTTAAGTGTAAAGTTCAAATGAAGCATGATATGATTACATATAATGTTGCAAAGAAAAAAGGTGTTGATGCAAACTTTATCACCTATGTAACAGGTAAAGTTGGAGACAGAATTGTATTTGAAGCATCTACAAGCCAATTCTTATCTAAAAACCCACTTGTTAAGTTTGAAGCACCTGCTACTGGTCTTAAAAAGGGTGATAAACTTGAGATGTATTGGAAAGACCTTTCAGGTAAAGAGGTTACTGAATCTAAAAAAATCAAAGGTCTTAAATAGTCTCTTGACTAAAAATACCTCCTTTAAGATTGCTCCTTTATGGAGCAACTATCTTACTTCAATTTGAACCAATAGACAACTTCTCTTTTTAATGTTGCTTCTCTACGTCGATTAAAATGCTCATTCATATCAAAATTAGGATTTTCAGAATGCTCTTTATACTCATCGATAAACTCTTTATACTCTAACTCCTTTATAGCAGATATCTCATAAGCAACCTTTTCATATTCACCTTCAGATTCTCTTGAAATCTCATTAAGGTTAATTGCACCATAACGCTCATCTTCAGATAAAGTCATGTTCATCTCAAGATAAGCCCTCATTGTAGCTAAGGTAAACTCTATTTGAGCAACAGAGCCATCATTTCCTTGCTCTATAGTGGTTGCTAAATATTTAGAGTACCCCCAACCACCAGAGACCTTTAAGTTAGCGTTAAATACCACTCTAATAAAGTTTTCTAAATCCTTCTCTGCCTCTATCTCTTTAAACTCTTTCACTACTTATCCTTTAGATATACTTTATCACCTTTTTTAATCTCTCCTGCTTTAATAACTTTTATAAAAACTCCTCTATCGTTTTTTAAAAGTTTAGGTAGCGATTTATCAATAACCGATAGGTGGTTACAAATAGTACAGTTTTGAGAGACCTCTAGTAGAACCTCTCCTATCTGAATCTTTGTACCTATAGGAAGAGAGTATGGATTATAATCAATTAAAATATTCTCTCCTAAGCTACCATAGGATATCTCTATATTGTTAGCTAAAGCCATCTTGTAACTCTCTATAGTTGTTAACAAAACAGAGCGTTCTCTATCTTTAGCATAAAACTTATCGCCTACTACTCCATCTTTATTAAGTTTAATTTCTCCTTTAGCAATACGAGTACTATCCCCTTTAACTGATATAAAAAGCTCTACTACTTCACCTACACTTTTACTCTTCATCTTTACCTCTTGTCCAGACACTCCAATTGCCTGTAAATGCTTTTACCTTATTGTACCCAAGATAACGCATTACTGTCATCAAAAAGAGGGCTTTATTGCTATTTTCCATACAATATAGAGCATACTGTTTCTCTTTTGGAAATGAGTTAAAAATAGTAGTTAACTTCTCTTTTGATTTTAATCTCTTATTCTCTATATCTATAACCTTTTTCCAATTAAAAGTAGAGACTCCTACCTCATAGTTTCCATATCTATTCCCTACAATATCCACCATAGGACAGGTATCGACAATAGTAACATTTTTGTCACCTCTTTGCATCTGTGTAACTAACTCTCTTAAATCTTTAGAAGATAGCAAAAAAGTTTTATCTAATTTGCTAGATTGATAACTCTCATTTTTATCAATTACAACTGTATCTAAATATTTTTTTTGAACCAATAGATGAGGCTTTAAAATATCTAACTTCTTTTTAATATCGTCAAGTACCGATTTATCTTTCTCTGTTAGGTTAGAAATCTCTTGCATATATTTATTATAAAGTTTTTGATTTGGGTCAATTTTCAAAATTGCCTCTGCACCACCATTTAAAATAGACATATTTTTATGCCCTATACTCTCAAGTATACTATAAAGAGTTGAAGCATAGACTCCATAACTTTTATCATATAGCACTAAAAAATTATCTCTTTTTACTCCTAACTCTGTAAGTTTTCTCTCTATATTTGAAGGACAACTATATAAAGGAGAACAAGGCATATTGCCTAAAACTGAAGATGAGAATAGAGAAGATGTATCAATAAGCTTACTTCCTCTAATTATCTTTTTTATTTTTTCTGCTGAGATAAATGTAACATCTCTCTTCTCTATCATCTGTATAGCTAGTTTTGCATCTATATAAATAGACTCATTTGCATAAAGAAACAAGTGTATAATAGATAAAATCAAAAATTTTTTCATTAAAATATCCTAAAAAAATAATCTTTTCCAAACAAAAGCATAGCTTCTACTCTTTAGATTTAATTGATTGAGAAATCAATACTCCCTCTATTAATTTGTCTAAATCTCCATCTAAGATAGCATCTACATTTGAATAGGCTATATTACTTCGTGTATCTTTTATCTGTTGATAAGGAGCTAAAACATAAGAGCGAATCTGATGCCCCCACCCTATATCACTCTTATCTACACCATCTAGTTTAGCCTGTTTCTTCTCCATCTCATACTCATAGAGACGAGACTTTAGCATCTTCATAGCAGTTGCTCTATTTTTATGTTGACTTCTATCATTTTGACACTGCACAACAATATTTGTCTCAAGATGAGTAATACGAATGGCACTCTCTGTTTTGTTAACATGCTGTCCACCTGCACCACTTGAACGGTAAGTATCTACACGTATATCTTTATCTTCAATCACAATATCCACATCATCATCAATCTCAGGAGAGACCATAACAGAAGCAAAAGAGGTATGACGTTTAGCATTAGAATCAAATGGAGAGATACGTACCAATCGATGAATACCATTTTCTACCTTTAAATATCCATAAGCATTCTCACCTTTAATAATAAAACTCACATCTTTAATACCAGCTTCATCACCAGCTTGATAGTCAAGCTCTTCAACCTTAAACCCTTTACGTTCAGCCCAACGCAGATACATTCTATAGAGCATACTAGCCCAATCTTGTGACTCTGTGCCCCCAGCTCCAGGGTGAATAGAAACAATAGCATTGTTTGAGTCATGCTCACCACTAAGCATTATTTGAACCTCTAAGGCTTTGATACTCTCATTTAGATTATCTGCCTCCTCATAAAGCATCTCTAATGTCTCTTCATCAGACTCTGCCTTTGCCATCTCAAAATACTCTACAGCATCATATACAGAAGCATGTGCTTGTTCATATTTTTCAAGTATTCGTTCTAGCTTTGTCTTCTCTTGTGAAATAG
>JALWNF010000083.1 GCA_026995985.1 Campylobacteraceae bacterium | reverse complement strand
TACCCCAAAATAGTCAAAATAGCTGCTAAAATAGGTAGGTTAACATCTATTTGAGTTAAAGCTAAAGCTCCTGTAGCAATGGTAACATCGTGAATCAAAGCTATAACTGATGCTAAAGCAAAACGCCACTCAAATCTAAATGAAATGTAAATTAAAATTCCAAGAATAGAGAGTAGCATTGCCATAAGACCTTTTGTTCTAAGTTCATCTCCAACAGCAGGACCTACCATATCTACACCTCTAACCTCAAATTTACCTGTGCCCTCTAAGATTTTTCTCATCTGGTCGCTAACATCAGAGTCAACACTCTTCGTTGTACTTTTTGTACGAATAGCTATCTCACTATCTGAACCAAAAAATGTAACAGATGCTCCCTTATACTCTTTGACTTTAGAGAGTGCCTCTCTAACCTTGTCAATAGGGGCTTTACCCTCATACTTTACTTGAACAATAGTACCACCTGCAAAGTCAATACCGTAGTTTAACCCCTTAGTTGCAATAAGTATTATAGAAGCAACAATCATAAAAAGAGAGAAAGCCCCTACCTTTTTTGCATTTTTCATAAAGCCTATAATAGGCTGGTCTGGTCTAAATAGTTCCATTATTTAGCTCCTTTGCTCTGTTTAATACCAAACCAAAAGTTTAGTCTCTTTTTATCTATCTTAGGAAGTAGCCACTGGTAGATTCCATGTGTTCCTAAAATGGCTGTTAACATTGAAGCTAAAATACCTATACTCATGGTCAAAGCAAACCCTTTAATGGGACCTGTTCCATAAGCAAAGAGTACAACAGCTGCAATAAGTGTAGTTACATTTGCGTCCCAAATGGCAGTAAAGGCATTGTTGTAGCCTTGCTCAATCGCTTTTGTAATAGAGTTTCCATGATGTAGCAACTCTCTAATACGCTCATTGATAATAACATTTGCATCAACAGCCATACCAACAGTAAGTACAATACCTGCCATACCAGGAAGTGTTAAAGTTGCACCTGCAAGAGACATAATAGCTAAGAGTAAAAATAGGTTAGCAATAAGAGCTACATTAGCAATTACTCCTGCCATGCCATAGTAGAGTACCATAAAGAGAATAACTAAAACAAAACCAACAGCTAAAGCAATAGAGGAGGATTTAATATTGTCTGCCCCAAGGCTAGGTCCTACACTTCGCTTCTCTTCAATCTGTACAGGAGCGAGGAGTGAACCTGAACGCAAGGCAATAGCAATGTCATTTGCCTCTTGTGGAGTAAAGTTACCTGTAATTTGAACTCTACCACCACCAATACGCTCTCTAATATTTGGAGCTGTATAGACCTCATCATCTAAGACAACAGCCATACGTTTACCAACAGATTTTTCGGTAAAGTCTCCAAAAATTTTAGCTCCTTGTCCATTTAGAGTAAAGTTAACAAGAGGTCTATTTGTCTTTCGGTCATACCCTACTTGTGCATCGGTAAGCATTGAACCATCTAAGATTGGAATAGAGTATAGAAGATACTTTACACCTTTTTCTGAGACATCAGGCAAGATAATATCTCCATAACTCTCTGCCTCTGCTTGTGTCATGCTATAGACTCTGTTGGCTCTATCTTCATCTACTGCCATCATCTGTAGGTGAGCTGCTTTAGCTATTAAGGCACGAATTCGTTGCTCCTCTTGGGCTGTTTTGACCCCTGGTATCTCTACTAAGATTTTATCTTCACCCTGTTTAGCTACAGTTGGCTCTGCTAGTCCAAACATATTTAGACGAACTCTAATGGTCTCTACAGCTTGGTCAATGGCATGTTTTTCTGTCTCTTTTGCCATCTTGTCACTAAGCGAAAGAGCATAATGGTTTCCCTTTTTTGTTAAGATAACATCTTTAAAGTTTTCAGCTAAAAGTTTATCTACTTTTGGAATATCATCTTCATCTAAAACTTCAAATGAGACCTTGTCACTATCTATCTTTAAATCATCAAAAACAATATCTTCATTTTCAAGAGTATACTTTATGCTCGTTCCAATAGATTTTAGTTTTGACTCTAGTGCTACCTCTGTTTTAACAGAGAGCAACATATGTAACCCACCTTGCAAGTCAAGCCCCAAGGTAATCTTTTTGCCACTATCGCTTTGAATTAGACTTGGAATAGAGAATACCACTCCAAAAATAAATGCAAAAGCAAAAATGACAACTCTATAGTTTAAATTGCCCATTGCCTACGCTTCTACCTTTCTGTTAACAAATGCTTTGTCAAGTTTAACAATTGATGTATCGTTCAGTTTGATTTTGATAAAATCCTCTTCAACTTTTACAACTTCTGCAAATAGTCCACCTGCGGTAACGATTTTGTCACCCTTTTTAAGAGCTTCAAGCATCTCTTGATGCTCTTTTTGTTGCTTTTGCTGAGGTCTAATAATTAAAAAGTAAAAAATACCAAATAGAAAAATAAGTGGCAGAAATTGTCCTAATGCTTGCATAAAGGAATCCTTTTGAGTTTATATAATAAAAATTTTAGAGCGTATTTTACCACTAACAATATAACACGAGGCTTTTTAGTTGCCCTACTTAGTTCTGTAGCAATATACCTAGATTGGTTTGGAGTAGTCAATTTTTTTATTAATACTATTTTAGGAGTTTTAACATTCTATATTCTATTAGACTCTAATAGAAAAGTTTGGTTTTGGAGTGGATTTTTTATTGGAATTTTATGGTTTTGGTGGCTCTCTATAAGCTTTGTAAATTATGGTTTTGCTTGGGCAATTCCTATTGGTCTACTTATTACAGCAACTATTTATGGGGTTATATTTTTACTATTTGCCTATATTGCAGAGCGTCTGCCTAACACTCTATCTACACTTATAGCAAAAGCAATAGCCCTACTTATACTCTCTTATATTCACCCTTTTGGATTTGATTGGTTTAAACCTGAATTGGTCTTTACAAATAGTTATATAGGTATCCAAAAGTGGCAATTTGCTCTAGTTTTAGCCTCTATTGTTTTAGCTATCTACAAAAAACAGCTTCTCTATCTTTTACTTATTGTATGGGCATACCCTTACAGTTCGCATTTTCATAAAACAGAGGCAGTTGACCCAACTATTGATGTAACAAATTTTCATATAAATGTTATTGATAAGTGGAGACCAGAGCTACAACAGAAGCATATTGGTATGGTATTTAAAGAAATTGATAAAGCTATAAAAGATAAAAAATCTATAGTTATCTTACCTGAGTCTATCTTTGCACTATTTTTAAATAAACAACCCATACTTATGGAGGCGTTAAAGAAGCGTTCATATAAAATAGATATTGTCTTAGGTGCCTTATATGTTGATGGCAAAATCCCTAGAAACTCTACATATATCTTTAGCAAAGGAGAGTACCAAATAGCTAACAAAGTTGTACTTGTCCCTTTTGGAGAGGCTAATCCTCTACCAAAGTTTATGAGTTCATGGATTAATGACCTATTTTTTGATGGGGCTCCTGACTATGTGGCTGACACAGAGCCTACAGACTATAATCTACATGGAAAAACCTTTAGAAATGCTATCTGTTATGAAGCCTGTTCAGAAACTCTCTACAGAGGCAATCCTAAAAATATGATTGTTATATCTAACGATGGTTGGGTAGCTCCCTCTATTGAGCCTACCGAGCAGAAGATATTACTTCAATACTACTCTAAAAAGTATGGAACAACCATCTACCACTCTGTCAATATGGCAGACTCTTACACTATTCAAAATGGAGAGGTGGTTAAATGAATATAAAAAAGTTTTTTATAGCACCTATTAAAGGCTACCAATATATATCAAAGATGTTACCTGCTTCATGTCGCTACTACCCTAGTTGTTCAGAGTATGCTAAGTGGCAGTTTGAGACCAATCGTGCTGACAAAGCACTCCTACAAAGTACACTTAGAATCTTACGCTGTAACCAACTCTTTGCAGGGGGGATTGACTACCCTATTGTCAAGTTTAAACCACCAAGGGTTTTACAGATGTGTAGTTACAATTTTAAAATTAAATATTGGTTTTTTCCTAAAGAGAGTGGGAAATATTTTGTCATAAAAACTCATTCATACTCTTAAATTACACAATTTATTCACAATTAATCTTAGTTGTGGCAAAATGCCTGAGATGTTTTATAATTATTAAAGGACTCAAATGTCAATTACACTAAATTCTCCTCTTGATATGCACCTCCACTTAAGAGATGGCGAAATGCTCTCAACTGTTGCACCTCTTAGTGCTAAAACCTTTTCTGGGGCTATTGTTATGCCAAATTTAGTTCCTCCTGTCGATACAAAAGAGGCTCTACTAGCTTACAAAGAGCGAATTGGCTTAGCAATAGGAGATGAGACCTTTAAACCATATATGACTCTATTTTTTAAACCTACATATACCAAAGAGTTTTTAGAGAGTGTTCGTGATGAACTAACAGCTATAAAACTCTACCCTGCTGGAATCACTACCAACTCAGAGGGAGGTGTAGCTGGATTTGATGTGAAGGAGTTACGCCCTACCCTTACAGCTATGTCTGAACTTAACATTCCTCTTTGTGTGCATGGTGAGACAAATGGATTTGTCATGGATAGAGAAGCAGAGTTTGTCTCTATTTATGAGATGTTGGCAACTAACTTTCCAAAACTAAAGATTATTATGGAGCATATTACTACAAAAGAGAGTGTAGAGGCACTTGATAGATTTGAAAATTTATACGCAACTATTACCCTACACCATCTACTTATTACTTTAGATGATGTAGCAGGTGGTATGTTACAGCCACACCTATTTTGTAAACCTATTGCCAAGCGTCCCGAAGACAGAGAAGCCCTGCGAAAAGTTGCATTTGAAGCACACCCAAAAGTGATGTTTGGTTCAGACTCTGCACCACACCCACAACATGCTAAAGAGTCTAGTGGTTGTGCAGCAGGGGTCTTTACTGCTCCTATTGCCATTCAAGTTTTAACTGAACTTTTTGTAGAGCATTCAACCATTGAAAATCTACAAGCTTTTCTTTCAGGAAATGCACAAAGTATCTATAGTAACATAAGCGTTCCTAATAAGAGGATTATATTAGAGAAAGAGCCATATATAGTACCTACAAAATATGGAGAAGTAGTCCCTCTCTATGCAGGAGAGAGTATTAACTATACTATTAAAGAGATAGAGTCATGATAGCAAACAGCATTGAAGAACTAGTTGGAAATACCCCTTTGGTCAAACTTAATCATCTCTCAGAACTATCTGGAGCTATAATTTTAGGTAAGTGTGAGTTTATGAACCCAACCTCATCTGTAAAAGATAGGATTGCAATGAATATGGTAAATGAGGCTCTTGCATCAGGTAAGATTACTAAAGAGACAACAATTATTGAGCCCACATCTGGAAATACAGGAATTGGTCTAGCTT
>JALWNF010000082.1 GCA_026995985.1 Campylobacteraceae bacterium | reverse complement strand
CTTTTATTAAATAACTATCTTTTAAAGGAAGCTCACCTATTAGTCTCTCCATCTCAAAAGCATTACTATCATCTCCAATAACAGAAAAGATAGATACATCTGCACCCAAAGAGTATAGATTTGTAAGGACATTTCCAGCCCCTCCTAAAACAGAACTCTCTTTAGAGATATTGACTATAGGGACAGGTGCTTCAGGAGAGATTCTCTCACACGACCCCCAAAAGTAGTGGTCTATCATCAAATCACCAATTACAGCTATATGAGGTCTCTTTTTGCGTATTCTATCCATTAAAAAATCCCATTATTTTTCTCTAAAAAAAGTTTACAATCCCAAATTGTCCTAAAAGCATAAGTAGCATTTTCAATTTTTCTCTCCCCTATAGCAATAGTGTGAGCAATCTTTGCATTATGAGCCAAATCTATATCGCTCTGTTTGTCACCTATAAGCCATGAGTTATCTAAATCTATCTTATATTTAGCAAGAATATTATCAACCATACCTGTTGCAGGTTTACGACAACTACATCTCTCTTCTGGAGCGTGAGGACAGTACTCTATAGAGGCTATTTCAATCTCTCTCTTTTTAAACTCATCTAACATATAAGAGGTTAGAGTCAAAAAATCCTCTTTAGTGTAATAACCTCTACCAATTCCAGATTGATTAGTAACAATAAAGAGCATATACCCTCTATCTAAAAAGAGTCTAAGTAGCTCAAAGATTCCCTCTGTAAACTGAAAATCTTCTATTTTTGAGACATATCCATAGTCAATATTAATAACACCATCACGGTCAAGAAAGAGAGCTTTTTGCATTACTCTTGTTCAACACTCTTTATATCGACTAACTCATTTAAAATATCCTCTGCTTCCTCTTCACTCATCTCACCCGATTCAATCTCTGAAACAATATCTTTACACTCAGAGTGCATCTCTTGAAGCTCTTTAAGCTCCTCTTTGTCTGCAATAGAAGCCATTTTAGACTTCTCTATAAAAGCAAATATCTCATCTATTGCCTCTTCTAAGTCAGGAATAATCTCTTGAGTTAGAAAGTTTTTAAGTTTTTCTGAATATGTCATAGTAGACCTTTTTTGTGGGTATTTTATCTAAAAGTTTTATATAGGGGGGTTAATAAATTCTTCAAATAAATGGGGTCAGACGTTGAATATACACCTTTATAGGTAGATATTCAACGTCTGACCCCTCAAAGAAAAGAAATGAAGCAAGAAAACTTGCCTCATAATTATAACTACTTCACACTACAAGCAGATACCCCAGGAGGTGTTGTAGGTTGAATTGCTTGGTTGTTAGCTCCACCCTCTGCGTTTACTTTGTCAATAAATGCTAAAAGGTTAGAGGCTGCTTTATGGTAGCGTTTTGCTGTCTCTGAATCTGGTTGATGGAAAGTAACAGGTTGACCTGTATCTCCTCCTACACGAATTGCAGGTTCAATAGGTATTTGAGCAAGTAGTTCAGCATTGTATGCACTTGCTACCTCTTTACTTGTTCCCATACCAAAAATGTCTGACTCTGTATCACAATTTAGACAGATAAATCCACTCATGTTCTCAACAACACCAGCAATAGGAATATGAAGCTTCTCAAACATATCTAAACTTCTCTTTGAGTCATCAAGACTTACTTGTTGTGGAGTGGTTACTACAACACCAGCAGTGACAGGTACAGACTGTGCAAGTGATAGCTGTGCATCACCTGTTCCTGGAGGCATATCTATAACCAATACATCTAGCTCTGACCACAATATATCACGCAAGAACTGCTCAATAGCTTTCATAATCATTGAACCTCTCCAGATGAGTGACTGACCCTCTTCCATAAGAGAACCCATTGACATCATCTCAACACCATAGGCTTTTAGAGGTTGAACTTTGTTTCCTTGAATCTCTGGTTTTACACCATTTAGACCCATCATTCTAGGAATATTTGGACCATAGATATCTGCATCTAAGATACCAACTTTTTTACCCTGCATCGCCATAGCAATAGCAATGTTTACAGAGGTAGTAGACTTACCAACTCCACCTTTTCCTGAACTAACCATTACAAAGTTTTTAACATGTGGGGCGATGTTCTTTCCTGAAACAGAGTTACTCATCTGTTTTGGAGGTTGTGGAGCTTTGATATTTACATTTATATCTGAAAAACCAAGCTTTTTTAACTCAACTGTTACATCCTTAGTTATTTGCTCTTTTACCTCTTCGGCAGATGATGTAATATCAACTGTTAGAGAGACTTTATCTCCATCAATTACTACATCTTTTACAAAACCAAAAGTTACGATATCTTTCGTAAACCCTGGGTAGGTTACACTTTTCAGTGCTTCTAAGACATTTTCGTTTGTCATTAGGACTCCTCGTTATTTTATTAAACTTCCTACTTGTATACTGAATAACATAAGAGTTTGCTTATCTATGAAGTTTTTTAGAAGCTTTCTTTTTAAAGTTCTAATTCTTCTCAAGTTCTCTTTTTATAGCATCTAAATACTCATCTACTAAATAAGGTTTTTTTATCTGTTTAGTAGAGCTAACTTCTACTACTTTAGGTTTTGTAGTTCTCTTTGATATCGTCTCTACCTTCTCCTTATGCATATCATTCATAACTTTTGTTGCAATACGCTCTATCTCAACAGGTTTTAAATCTATTTTTTTTGTCTCTGTTTTACTCTCAATATGATTTTCTTTATTATCAACTTTAGAAATTAAAGGCTTAGTAGGTATTGATATATTCCAAAAATCAAACTTTTTAAAGTCTATATTTACCTTACTAAAGTAGTTATATATAAAAAATATTGTAATCAATAGAGTTAATCCCAATAACACTTTCCATAAAAGTTGAATAAAAAAATTTTCTCGATTACCCTCTTCTCTCTCTTCATAGTCATAGGCACTATAAAACTCTAGGTCTTGTGAAAGCATACTATTTTCATAAGCCATACTCTATTTCCCTTTCAAATTACAAAATTTCTTATAACCTGAGTTCGACGGAATACCATATCCACAAAAGCCTAAAAATAGGTAAGATTTTCAAAATCAAATTTGCAGGACTAGCCGTCGCTAATTCAAAAATTTTATTTTGGGAATATTGCCTATTTTTAGGCTTCCCTACGGGTTTTACGAGGTTTCCCATATGCTTAGACAGATTTTTTTGAATTAACTAGTTAGTCCTGCAAAAATCTATCGTTGCCTATGAAAAACCTCGTAAAATTGTGGATATGGTATTCCGTCGAACTCAGGTTTATATTTTAACATTTGAAACTGTTTGAATCCATGCCATTTAAAATTAATTAATTATTTTTAGTAAAATATAACTTTAATAGATAACTATTTAATCGCTAAAAAGCCCTCAAAATTCATATATTTTTGAACACTTAAGATATCGACAAACCCTGCTCGTTTTAACATATCAATATTTCCCTCTGTCGAAAAAGGTTCCAGTACCCCTTTTAAGCTTCGTGCCTTAGCAATAATCTCTTTAGCATCATAACCCTGTTCCAGTTTGTATTCCATATAGAGATTAGAGATAATATCTTGAAAACGTGCATCATTAGCACGTACTTTTTCATAGAGTATAAATGCTCCACCCCAATTTAGTGACTCATAAATTTTATCAATAAGTTGCTGTCTCAATTTTGGGTGAATAAACTGAACCGTATAATACGATACTATCAAATCAGATTTTTCAAAACTAGCAGTTGTCATATCATCACACACAAATGATAAATTAGAAGCACGATAGAGTTCATTAGCTTTCTTAACCATATCCTCCTCTATCTCCATACCTATAAACTTAGCATTTCTAAACTCATGGTGTTGTGCCAACTTATGAGTTAACGTTCCAGCCGATGAACCCAACTCATAACAGATTGAGTCATCTTTAACAAAATAGTCACTCAACTTTACAATAAGCTCATGCCCCTCTGCATAGAGAGGAACCGATTTTTTTACATGCTCCTCAAAATGTTCTACCATAGAACCGTTAAATTTCCAATTTGCATTTCTAGTATTAATCCTATCACCAGAGTGTTCCATTAAAGGCTTTCCTAATCTATAGTTTTTAAAAAGAGTATAGCTAAACTCCAATAAAAATAGATAATATTAATATAAACTTAAATTAATATTATTTTAAATATAATTAATATTATTATAATATTAAGGTTTTTTATGTATTTTAAAAAGTTACTTTTAACACTCTTACTTCTCTTCACTCTTGTAACTAGTGGATGTATACAAAAACAGGCTAATGGAAAATATTATAGTAAATATAGCTATCACCCCTACTATAAACTCTACAGAGATAAAATGGCAGATAGAAATAAAAAATATAAACCTAAATACTCTCATCATTACACTAAAGAGCTTAACTCAAACAGCCACTCTTTTAGAAAAATTTCTCAAAGGATAAAGCATCGCATTAAATATAATGATGAAGATTTATACCCAAGCAATGTTCCAGCAAGTAGCAACTATTAAGCTCTTTTTATGTATAAAAGCAGATGATTTTTTCCAAACCACTCTTAAAATTAAATAACTATATAAAATGGAGGCAATCCTCTAACTATTATCTATTTAAGAATCAAAAGATAGACTCCTACTCTCTACTTAAAGAGCAAGGACACTGTAATATAAACTATCATCTTAAGACCTCTCAAAAAGAGTATCTAATTCGAAAATTCAAATACAGTAACCAACGAGAAGCAGAGTTTAAGATTCAAAACATGGCTTACAAAAAAGCCCTTTCATCTAAAGCCCTTATCTTAGATAGGTCAAACAACTTAATGATTTGTGAGTTTATAGAGGGGGTACACCATTACAAGCTAACGCAACAAGAGCTTAAGAGACTAGCAGTAACTTTAAAAAAACTGCACTCCATAAAAGTACAACAGCAACCCAATACGCTAAAAAGAAACTTTAAACCTAAACATAAAAAAGTCCACGATGCTTTCAAAGTTATAGACTCCTTTAAACCTGAATATGTGCTGGGTCATAACGATTTACACCCTAGAAATATTCTCTTTGGTAAAAAGATAAAGTTTATAGATTGGGAGTATGCAGGAAAAACAGATAGATATTTTGATTTGGTAGCAATTATCATCGAATTTAAACTCAACAGAAAAGATGAAACAACTTTTTTACATACCTACTTCTCCAAAAACACAATTAACTATAAAAAGTTAGAGGCTTTTAAAGTTGTCTACCAAGCCTTATGGAGAGAGTGGTTTGGAAAACTTGACCGTGGTCAGATTAGTACTATCTAAAATGATAAATCAGAGATATTTACTCTTATTTATCATATTTTTAAGTAATATCTAATTTTTTATAATGTATAAATTGAATTCATCTCTCGGGGTGCTAATGCCAATTGGTGGCAAAAGCTGAGAATAACCCGTGGAACTTGAACTGGATAACCCCAGCGTAAGG
>JALWNF010000081.1 GCA_026995985.1 Campylobacteraceae bacterium | reverse complement strand
TCGTTTGTTAGAGTGTTAAAGGTGTAAAGCTCCTCTATCTCATCACCAAAAAACTCAACTCTTATGGCAAACTCTTCATTGTAAGCAGGGTAGATGTCTATCACTTCACCATTTACTCTAAAGTCTCCACGGTCAAAAAACTCATCGTTTCGTTTGTAGCCCATCTCTACAAGTTTAAGTAGAAGTGCTTTTTGAGAATACTCCTCACCCACTACTAGCTTTTGAACAATACTTTTGTAATCCTCTGGAGAACCTAACCCATAGTTTGCTGAGACAGAGGCTATGACAATGACATCTTTATGGCTCAAAAGAGAAGCTGTAGCAGAGAGTCTAAGTCGCTCTAGTTCATCATTAATAGAGGAGTCCTTTTCTATAAATAGGTCTTGTCGTGGAATGTAGGCTTCTGGTTGATAGTAGTCGTAGTAGCTAATAAAGTACTCAACATGATTGTTAGGAAAAAAACTTTTAAACTCACTATAGAGTTGTGCAGCTAAGGTTTTGTTGTGGGTCATAATGAGTGTTGGCTTTTGAGTCTCTTCTATTATCTTAGCCATTGTGTAGGTCTTTCCTGAACCTGTTACTCCAATAAGTGTCTGGTATTGGTTTTTGTTTTTTATAGATTGACTAAGTGTTTTGATAGCTGTTGGTTGGTCACCTGCTGGTTGGTATGGTGAATGAACTATAAATCTTTTCATAAATAATTTAATTCCTATTTATTATGTAGGGTGTTTTCCCATGAAAACATCATTTATTAATATTTGGATTTTTATTATGCCAATTCTGGTTTTGATGGTGTTTTTATGGGAAAACACCCTACATAAATTTTTATATATTAAAGATATAATCATAACAGAAGAACTTTAAAGGAGTTTTTATGAAAAAAGTTACTTTTATAATTGCTAGTAGACGATTAGAAGTAGATTTAAATGATGATTTTGCAAATTTTCTTTTTAAAGATTTAGAGGCTAATAAAGTTAGTCTTGATAGAGATATTGAGATAAGTAATCTTTTACAGTTATATCTGAAGGCACTATATAAAGATTATAGTGCAGAAGAACAGATTAAAATATTATTAAACAAAATAGATGAGTCAAATTAGTAATAAATATGAAATTATAAATTTTTTCTTAATATTTTTATCTAATTAAGTTTTTTATTTTATTTTTTAGTTTATAATACTACTAGTTCAAAACAAAGAAAAAGAACTACAAAATATTTTAAGGAGTCAATATGACAAAAAGAGACAATGTTCAAATGAGAAGCGGTTTTACAATGATTGAGTTAATCTTTGTAATTGTAATTATTGGTATTTTAGCAGCAGTGGCTATTCCTAGATTGGCAGCAACTCGTGATGATGCGAAAGTTTCTAAAATGGCAAATGCTATCCAAACAGCTAAGAGTGAGTTATCAACTAGAATTATTGCAACTAACAATACTCCAGATACAGAGGCTGCTATTAAA
Source organism: Campylobacteraceae bacterium (assembly GCA_026995985.1). GTDB lineage: Bacteria > Campylobacterota > Campylobacteria > Campylobacterales > Sulfurovaceae > UBA1140. The sequence continues at coordinate 4,025 of JALWNF010000081.1, read as the reverse complement.
GATTATTCAAACACTATTGCAGAGGGTGTTTTAAGTAATGACATTAATATTACATCTGCTACATCGACACAAAGAGTTATTACATTTATTGATAAAGATAGTGGAAATCCATGTAAAGATTTAATTATTGATGGTGATAATACAGGTGTTATTTCTATTGCAATCAAAACAAAAAGTGGTGCTTCAGCTGTTTGTCAAGGGGTAGATGCTTTAGTTCAGGATACAAATATTACTATTGGTGGTACAGCTGTTACCTATTAATCTATTTTTTCTTAAGCCTTTTGGCTTAAGAGGTCTATTTTCTATTTTTAAGTTCAATCTAATTGCCCTTAAAAATAAAAAATAACTAAAGAGATTATTAATGAAAAGAGCCTTTACAATGGTTGAGCTTATTTTTGTTATTGTTATTATTGGTATTTTAGCATCAGTTGCACTTCCTAGGTTATCTGCAACTAGAGATGATGCTAAAGTTTCTAAACTCACTATGGCAATTAAAACTTTCCAATCTGAACTTACAGCTGGTATTGTATCATCTAATAAAATTCCTCAAACCAAAGAGGAGCTTGAAAAAATTTCAAATGTTATTATAGAGTCTTCAAATGATTATATTATTAATATAGTTAACAATAAAACAATACAGTTTATAGATACAGATAATGGTTCAGAGATATGTAAGATATTAACTATTGATGATACAAATATTAGCAATGTTACTTTAAACTTTTCAGATGGAAATGGAACAAGTGCTATATGTAAGGGTGTTAGAAGATTAGTAGCCGATACAAGTTCAAACTTTGTACTTGCAGGAAATGCAGTAGTTTATTAAAATAGTTTAAAGGGTATAAGATATGAAACAATCAAAATCAGCATTCACCATGATAGAGTTAGTCTTTGTTATCGTAGTCATAGGAATCCTAGCCTCAGTAGCCATTCCAAGACTATCAGCCACAAGAGATGACGCAGAGATAACAAAGGCAAGAGTAGTTGTAGCATCTGTTAGAAATGCTTTGGCTATGGAGCGACAGAAACGGATATTGCGTGGAGATTTTACACCTATTGTTGCTGTTGGAGGAACCAATACAGGTGTCTTTGGAAACTTTGATGACAATGCCTCTCAACCAATGGTTTTAGAGTATGCCATCTCTTCAAGTTCTCAAAAAGGAGAGTGGGAGTACAAAGAGGTTGGTTCTGAAAAACAGTATATATTTCATGGTTTAGGTGATGTTATATTTTTAGTAAACAATGGTAAGTTTGTATGTAAAACACCATCAAGTGATGGGTGTAAACAGTTAACCAATTAGAGTTATGGTATAATCTCTTTAACGTTACCTAATAAAGGAGAGTAATGTATAGAGAGATTATTACACCTACCAATCAAAAACATACTATAGAAATACCTAAAGAGTATTTAAACCAAGAGGTAGAGATATTGATTTTACCCTTCTCTTATGTTCCCAAAAAAAAGGTTGTTAAAATATTTGACCCAATGATAGAGTTACAAACCTCTTCTATGGAAAAGACATGGGATAATAGTGAAGATAAGCCAAGCTATAAAGATTTAGGTATTAGTGAAGAGATTCACCGTAAGTTATTAGCTTTGAAGCCAAAAAATAGTCAAAAAGCAAAAGAGATGAGTCAATTTAGAGAAGATATATCTAAAAGATTAGATAAATATTATGCTGGAAAATCTATTAATGAGATTCGAGATGAATATTTTATATCTAAAGGATATATGTGAGCTATAAGGTCTATATAGATACTAATGTTTTTTTAGACTCTTATCTAAAAAGGGACAATAGTTTTGCCCAAAGAGTTTTTTTATTTTTAGAAGATAGAGATATTGAAATATGTTTAAACGATATTTCAATTATAAATATTGCATATATTTTAAAAAAGCCATTTTCACAAGATGAGATAAAAAATAAAATTGATTTTATAACTAAGTATTATACTATTGTTTGTGCTAATAGTAATATTATTAGTAAAGCAAACAACTCTAGTTTTAAAGATTTTGAAGATGCCGTTCAATATTTTTGTGCAAAAGAGATTGAGGCTGATTTAATTGTCTCTAATAATAAAAAAGATTTTAAGATGTCTAACATAAGTGTATTGACACCACAAGAGTTTTGCTTATTATATATTGATTAAGAGATGAATACTTTTTACTACCAAGTCGCTCTTCTAAAATCATCAGCTCCAACCCTTACTTATCACTCTAAAGAGACTCTAAAGATAGGACAATGCCTCTACGTACCCGTTCACTCAAAAATCAAAAAAGCAGTTGTTCTAAAAGAGGTAGAGAGACCTACAACGTTTGAGACCTCTGAAATATCAGAGGTCTTAAGCACCTATTATAGTGAAAGACAGATGGAGATAGCAAAGTTTATTGCTACCTATTATTTCTCTTCTTTTGGGGAAGCTATTGCCTTATTTATGCCTAGTAGGGTGCGTTTCCCAACGTACCATCAAAGTCAAACCTCGAATGTAGCAGATGGTGCGATAGCAATCGCACCCTACGAATTACCAACCCTATCAGATGAGCAACAAAAAGCCTATAATGAACTTCTAAAAAAAGAGAGAGCCTTACTCTTTGGTGTAACAGGTTCAGGAAAGACTGAAATATTTATCTCTCTTATGATAAAAACCATAAAAGAGGGTAAAAAGTCTATCTTTTTAATGCCTGAAATCTCTCTAACCCCACAGATGGAGAGTAGACTCAAAAAATATTTTGGTGAGCGTCTAGCGATGTGGCACTCAAAACTAACCAAAAAGAAAAAAGATGAAATTTTAGAAAAAATCTATGAAAACAAAATAGATGTTATAGCAGGAGCAAGGTCGGCTCTCTTTACCCCTTTAAAAGATATTGGACTAATTATTGTCGATGAGGAGCATGATGATAGCTACAAAGCTATGATGAAACCACGCTACCATGCTCGTGATATGGCTGTCTATATGGGTGCAAAGCTTAATGCCAAAGTGATTTTAGCATCAGCTACTCCTAGTCTTAGCTCTTACTATAAATATGATGTTGTACGACTCAAAAAGCCCTTTGTAGAGACTCAAAAAAACTACTACTTTGTAGAGGGTACACAGCTAACCAACGCCATGGTAAAAAAGCTTGAAGCCAACTTTAGAGCAGGGGAGCAGTCACTTCTGTTTGTACCTACTCGTGGAAACTTTAAGTATCTCTACTGTCAAAAGTGTGGGAAAACACATCTCTGCCCCTACTGTTCAGTTGGTATGGCACTTCACCGAAAGGCTCGACATCTAAAGTGCCACTACTGTAACTTTACAGAAGCCATAAGAACGGTTTGTGTAAACTGTGGGCATGAACCTCTAACAAGTGAGCGTATGGGAACACAAGAGGTTAAGGAGATAATAGAGAGTGCCATACCCGATATGGTAGTAGAGCAGTTTGACAGAGATAGCATAACAACAGCAGGAAAGCTAAAAAAAGCGTTAAAACGTTTTGAGAAAAAAGAGAGTCATCTGCTTTTGGGTACGCAGATGTTAAGTAAGGGGCATGACTATGCTAACATTACGCTCTCTATTATTTTAGGTATTGACTATATGTTGGGTTTAAGTGATTACCGTGCTAGAGAGAGGGCGATGAGCCTTCTTATTCAGATAGCAGGGCGTTCTGGACGTGCTAAGAGTGCAGATGTGGTAATTCAGTCTGCAGATAGAGACTTTTTTGAGATGTATCTAAATGACTATGAGGCATTTTTAAAAGATGAGATGCTTTTTGTGGAAGATACATACCCTCCTTTTGTCTCTTTGGCTCGTATTTTAATCTCTCATGTTAAGGAGGAGAAGGCATCTAAAATAACGCTAGATACAGTAACAAAGCTTAAAGAGTTTAAAGAGGTTGAGATTGTAGGGCATGGGAAAGCTCCTATTGAGCGAATTGCTAATAAGTTTCGGTTTAATATTTTGTTGCGTTGTAAAAAGCGTTCTCTTTTGCTTAAAGCTCTACATGCTGTTAATAATTCTTTAATAGAGATAGATATGGACCCTGTAGAGTT
>JALWNF010000080.1 GCA_026995985.1 Campylobacteraceae bacterium | reverse complement strand
TGGTAAATCGGCTAGAGAGAGGTGACCATATTTGCTAAATCTTTTTTGGAGTTTTTGGGATATTTGGGTTGGAGTTATTTTAGGGTAGGGCATATTTTGTCCTTTGTTATTTTGCAAATGGGGGGGCAGACACGGAGGTCGCCCCTACAAGTATACCAAAATATTATCTATCTTCACCCAATGCATTTTTAACAAACGCTAAAATAGACGGATTTGGATTTTGTAGTCGTGATGTAAACTCAGGGTGAAATTGAACCCCTAAAAACCAAGGGTGGTCAGCAACCTCTACAGCCTCAATAAGACCATTGGATTCACCTGTTATTATCATTCCCTTCTCCTCTAGTGCTTTGCGATACTTAGGATTTGCTTCGTATCGATGTCTATGTCGCTCAAAGATAGTTGAAGCACCACCATACGCCTCTCTTAGTTTTGAACCCTCTTTAGTGTTACACTCATACTCTCCTAGACGCATAGTTCCTCCCATTGGTGAGGTAGATGTACGAACTTGTCTTGAACCAGAAGTATCAATAAACTCATCAATCAAGAAGATAATAGGATTTTTTGCATTGGAGTCAAACTCAATAGAGGTTGCATCTTTTAACCCTAAAACATTTCGTGCAAACTCAATTATAGCAAGTTGCATTCCTAGACAGATTCCTAAAAATGGAATTTTATTCTCTCTTGCATATTGAATTGCTTGTATTTTTCCTTCAATACCACGCTTTCCAAATCCACCTGCAACTAAAATACCATCACAATCTATAAGATACTTTTTAGCACCATTATTCTCTATCTTTTCAGAGTCAACCCATCTTATTTGGACATCTGTATCAAGATTTGCTCCTGCGTGAATAAGTGCTTCAGTAAGTGACTTATATGACTCTTTTAAATCTAAATACTTTCCTACAAATGCGATAGTAGTTTTATGTGTTGGTTTAATAATTTTAGAGACCAAATCACTCCAACGATGCATATCAGGTTTTAGTTTACCTAAATTTAGCTCTTTAGCAATAGGCTCCAAAATATCTTGTGCTAGGAAGTTTAGAGGAACTTCATAGATAGTAGGTGCATCTACAGCCTCAATAACAGATTTTTCATTAACATCACAAGAGTAGGCAACTTTACGGCGAATATCGTTAGGAATGCGTGTCTCACTTCTTAAGATGAGCATCTGGGGGGTAATCCCTATTCGTCTTAGCTCTTGGACAGAGTGTTGGGTAGGCTTTGTCTTAATCTCTCCTGCTGTGCGAATGTAAGGGAGTAGGGTAACATGAATGTTCATCACATGTTGGCGTCCTAACTCATGTTTCATTTGGCGAATAGTCTCTAAAAAGGGCATTCCCTCCATATCTCCTGTAGTTCCACCAAGCTCAACAATTAAAATATCTTTAGGCTCACCTGCTTTTATAATTCGCTCTTTTATCTCATTGGTAATATGTGGAACAATTTGAATAGTCTTTCCAAGATACTTTCCTAAACGCTCATTCTCTATAACAGCTTTGTAGATTCGACCTGTAGTAAAGTTGTTATCTTGGGTTAATGCAGTATCTAAAAAACGCTCATAGTGACCTAAGTCTAAATCTGTTTCTGCTCCATCTTTAGTTACAAAGACCTCACCATGTTCAAGAGGAGACATAGTTCCAGGGTCAACGTTTATATATGGGTCAAGTTTTAAGATACCTACTCTAAATCCAGAGTGTTTTAAAAGAGTACCAATACTCGCAGCTGCAATTCCTTTACCAAGAGAGCTTAAAACCCCTCCTGTAATAAAAATATATTTTGTTGACATCAATAAATTTCCTTGTTTATGCAATAATTGGCATAATGACTGTAATAAACTCTTTCTCTTTTAAGACGAAAGGCAAGGTTGGTTCATTTAGTAAAATTTTAAAAGTAGCATCATCTACTTGTGTAATAAAATCTAAAATATACCTACTATTGACATTGAGTTCAAAGTTCTCATTCAATCCTGTAGGTAAAATAAGCTCAGTTTTTGCTTCAAGACTATCAGCAGTTAAAGAGTTGAAGATTAATTTATCTGGTAAAAAGCTGATTTTAATCTCTTGAGATATGGGAGTAATCATCTTTATGGCATCTAACATCTCCTTTTTAGGAAGAGTAATCTCTATTTTACTCTTATTTGGAATAATACGCTCATAGTCTGGAAATTTTCCATTAATTAGACGTGTAAAGAGATAATAGTTCTCATTTTGAATAATAAGATTTGTATTGTCGTAGTATATGTTGATATTGTCTATAAATAATTTCTGAATCTCTAAAATTGCTTTTTTAGGAATAATCAAAGAGAACTCTTGTTCTGATAAGTTATCTAGTTTATCAATAGCAAGTCTTCTTGTATCTGTACCTACTATTTTAGTTTCACTCTTTTTAATATCTAATAGAGCTCCATTTAGTTCATATTTTGGATTGTTGTTATCTATTGCAGGAGAGACTTTTTTAAAGCCTTTAATAAGATTAAGGGAGTCTAAAGTGATTTGTGGTTTATTAACTGTAGTAGGAAAAGATGGATAGTTTTTAGGGTTAAAGGTGGGTATTTTGAATTTTGAGCTATTTTGTTTAATTATGATATTCTCCTCTACCTTTTCAATAATAATCTCTTCATCTTGAAAAGTACGAATAATATCTACTAATCTCTTACCATTTGCTGTAAAATCTCCTTCACTCTCTACTGTTATATTTTTGCTCTTAGTAATTAATCCTATCTCTCCATCTGTTGCTTTTAGAGTGATTGTATCATTCTCTATTTTAAAATATATATGTGATGTTATTTGAGTAGCATCTCTCTTTTCTAAAAAGGGTTGAAGATTAATAAGCATTGATTCTATTAACTGCTTGCTAATGTGAATTTTCATTTTATCTCCTTCGTCTCTCTTATTTTATTTTAATAAGTAGTAGTAGTAGTAGTTCTTGTTGAAAATGTGAAAAAGTCAACTCAAGCCCATAAATATGGGCATCTTTTAGGTGAATTATTACTACTAGTTTTTCACATTTTTTCACTTTTTGAATTATAACTTTTTTTATTATAGTTGCAATTACTACTAGTTTTTCACATTTTTTCACTTTTTGAATTATATCTTTTTTTATTATAGTTACAATTTAATTTTTCTTTTTAGCTGATATTTTATTTGAGAGTTCTTCTAATAGTACTTTAAAGTTTTCATTCTCTTCAATCTGTTCATTAATCTTTTTCATTGCGTGAGATACGGCAGTATGGTCTTTCATTCCGAAGTATACAGCAATTTGAGGCATTGAGTTTGCTGTTAAATTTCTTGTTAGATAGATAGCTATTCTTCTAGCATTTACTACATCTCTAGTTCTTTTTTTAGATTTTATATCTGAGAGTTTTATATTCATCTCTTTTGAGACAATTTTCACAATATTATCAATAGTAATATTAGATTGTTTTTCAGCTAGTTGATCTCTTATCACATTTTGTGCAAAATCTAGTGTTAATTTTTGATTCATAAGCCCTGCATAGGCATTTAATTTAATAATCGCACCCTCTATTTCTCGGATATTGTCACCCATATTTGAGGCAATAAAGTTAATAATATCTAGATTTAGGTTAATGCCATCTATTTCACATTTTTTTTGAATAATAGCTATCTTAGTCTCCAATCCAGGGGGTTGAATATCTGCCATTAAACCCCACTCAAAACGGCTTCTAAGTCTATCAACTAGACCAGCAATTTTATTTGGTTGTCTATCTGAGGTAATAACAATCTGCTTTTTGGCTTGGTGTAGCTCATTAAAGGTGTGAAAAAACTCCTCTTGGGTCTGCTCTTTACGTGAAAGAAATTGAATATCATCAATTAGTAGTACATCACACTCTCTAAAATGGTCACGAAATCTATCCATAGTTTGTGAACGTAGATGAGATGTGAATTTATTCATGAACTGTTCAAATGTTGTATATATAACTTTTTTACCCATGGCAATTTGGTAGTTGCCAATGGCTTGAATTAAGTGTGTTTTACCAAGACCAACACCACCATATAAAAAGAGTGGGTTGTAGAGTTGACCTGGTTTTTCAGCAACTGATTTTGCTGTAGTATAGGCAAACTGGTTAGAGTCTCCAATAATAAAGCTCTCAAAAGTAAAAGATGGGTTTAATATAGTACTTTTTCCTTGATTTTTGTGTTCACATTCACTATTTTTTTCCTTTTTATAAACTTGAGTATTTTTAGCTTTTCCAACGGAAATAATTATCTTTGGACGTATATTGGTCTCAACTTCAAATAGGTGAGCAATCTTATCTTGGTACTTAGTTTTAATCCATTTAGCTAGAAGCATATTTGGAGAGTAGAATTGTGCTATATCTGAGCGTGAAGTCTCTTCATCATAGTTTAAAGTTTTTATATACCTTTCCCATTCTAAGTTGCTGATTTCTTGCTTAAGTTTTTTAAGTACTATATTTCCAATATTCATTATATTCCTATTCTTAATGTGAATAATTCTGTGAATATTAGCAAAAACTCGCTAAAATATGGGTATAAATATGGTGTGTAAAAAACTTTTCACAACGTGAACAAAGGTGTGAATGAAAATATTAGGAATTGACCCAGGAACCCGAATTTTAGGCTATTGCGTATTAGATTTTAATTGTGAAAAATATAGGTTAGTTGAGGCTGGTATGCTTAAATTTAAACAAAATATCTTGAAAGAGCAGATTTTAGAGTTAGTAGATGGATTAGATACCATTTTTGAAGCCCATAATATAGAGGAGGTAGCGATAGAAGATATTTTTTATGCTCATAATCCTAAAAGTATTCTTAAGTTGGCACAGTTTCGTGGAGCTTTAATACTTAAGACTCTACAGAGCTTTGGAGATTATCAAGAGTATACACCTTTGCAGGTGAAAAAAGCGATAACAGGTAATGGTAAAGCTACAAAAGAACAAGTAGCTTTTATGGTTAAGCGTCTTTTAAAAATTAATAGAGAGATTAAGCCCTTAGATATAACAGATGCTATGGCAATTGCCATAACTCATGCACAACGTATCAAGCAGAGAAAAACATTAAATAGATGTGAAAAAAGTAATCGATAGGGTCAATAGATAACCTTTTTTTAAGTTAAAAAGTAATAAAATTTCGCGCTTATAAAAGATGATCGCGTAACTCAGTTGGTAGAGTACTTCCTTGACATGGAAGAAGTCGTTGGTTCAAGTCCAATCGTGATCACCATTTTTCATCACACTTTTTCTCTAAAAAACTACTTTTTTCACATTACTATGCTATTATTCCTATTATGAAAAAGCTTTTAATATTTTTATTATTTATATTTACATTTTTATACTCAAAAACTTTTACAGAAATAAAATTTGTAGGCGATGTAGATACCATTGCTGGGGAGTTTGACAGAACAACACTTCTTAAAGTTTGTCATATTGATTATCCTGCTATTTATCAAATATGGAGGTCTAATCCTACTTTTGAAGAGAGTCAGATTAAATTTTTTAAAGAGAGTTTAGAGAAGTATGCTCATAGTAT
>JALWNF010000079.1 GCA_026995985.1 Campylobacteraceae bacterium | reverse complement strand
CTCTGTAGAGGTGTATATATAGAGATACCACCATGAATAATCTGGGAGATAGAAGCAATATTCATATCTAACTTTCCTTTTGAGAAGTCTATGTTGACGCTACTATTGGTATAGAATTGACTCTCGTCATTAATAAATGGTACATACTTCTCTTTTACAAAAATAGTAAAATTGACCTTTTTCCCATCAGGAGAGATAGCAACACGCTCTACTCTACCAACCTCTATCATACGGTAGTAGACATGTGAACCCTCTATAATATTATTTGAGTTTGGAGCAGATAAAATATAGTACTTTCCTGCTGCATCTTTATCAATGTATGGTTTATCTAAGCCTATAAATTTTAACTTTGTCTTTTTCTCTTTTACTCCATAGAGTTCAATATATGCTCCCGATAAAATTGTATCAAGACCAGAGATACCATGTGAACCTACATCAGCATGAACTATCCAAAATTTTGCTTTTTCGTTAAGATAGTCAGATACCTCTTTGTTTACTTTTACTTGTACTGTTACTCCATCTCCATCTTTAGAGAGTGAGATTTTTGTTACTACTCCAATATTGACATTGCGTAGTTTTAGTTGGCTTTGATTTGCAATAAGCCCAGCATTCTCTTTAAATGTAATCTCTATAGTAGGGCCAATTTTAGAGTAGTATTGGTATGCTAACCATAAAGCAATAACCATAGCAATAATAGGAACTAACCAGATTGTAGTAAGAAGTTTTATCCCTTTTGATTTTTTAATTTTAGGAGTATTATACTTTTTATGATTTATCATTAAAATTATTTCCTTTTGAGTTATTAATAAGTCTTGGGTCAAAAGATAAAGCCGAAATCATAGTAAAGAAGACCATTAGTCCAAAAGCTGTTGCCCCTTCACCTGGGTAGATTTGTATTCCTGAGAAGTGAATAAGTACAGATAAAATAATAACAACAAATACATCAACCATTGACCATGGTCCAATTACCTCTGTAATATAAAAGAGTTTGTGTTTATCTATCTTTGATGAGCTAAGATTATATTTTGTTGAGATAAGAAGGTATATTATGAGTATAAATTTTAATAAAGGTACAAAAACAGAAGCTAGTAGAATAATAAGTGCAATAGGATAAGAACCAGCCTCCCAAAGGTGTATAATTCCACCCATAATAGTATTTGTAGTAGTCTTTCCAAACTGCTTAGATATAAGAATAGGGTATATATTAGCAGGAATGTAGAATATAATAGCTGTAATTAAAAAGGCTAATGTTTTATGGTAAGAGAGTTGTAGGTCATGAGCAATATCTTCATGACAACGTCTACATGCTATCTCTTTTTCATTAACATAGTTAACTGCTTCACATATATGACAACGTATATACTCTGCTTTTTTACTCATCTACTCTCCCATATATTTTTGTATGCAAATCCCACAACTCATAGAAACTAATATTTTTTGTAATGATTATATCGAGAATTAATGTAAAAATAAGAGCTATAAAAGATACACCTAGCTCTATATAGGCGTAGTCAAATAGTTTAACCATAGCAACTAATAGAGATATAAAAAATATATCTACCATACTCCAAGGACGTATGTGAGCAAGGAGTATAAGTAGGCGTTGAACAAGATAGCCTCCCTTTTTAAGTTTCATAAGTATAAGTAAAATAAGCATAGACAAAATAATGGTAATAGGAAAAATAAAAATTAAAAAAATAAACATAACTCCTACAATATATTGATGTTGCTCTAATATAACCATAAATAGAGCATATATAGTTAAACTCTTCTCTAACCCTTTAATATCGATTGTTACTATAGTAAATTTAAAAGCTATAAATAGTGAAATAGCTGCTGCAATAACTAATGCTAAAGTTGTATCAATCATATTAGAGTTATCTTGATAGAGAAGTGTGTCACATTTAGAGCAGAAAGCCTTTTTTCTCTTTGATAATGGAACTTTTTTATGTAGGGTATGGCATTTTTTACAAATGATAAGCTCATCTAGCTCTTCTTCTGTTATCATTTATTATTATATCATTAATTTCTTCAAATAACTATAATAGCTTGAACTATTTTTACATTAGTTATATAGTGAGTATAAAATTGTGGGTATGCTATTTTGTAAAACTCAAGTTAAGTATATCACATAAACTTTAAAATAGCATCAACTACTTTTTGAGGAGCCTCCTCTTGAGGCATGTGTCCCACATGAGGCAAGATAACAAGCTGACTATTTTTTAAATCTCTATGGAGTCTATAGGCTTTATCTACATGAATAGAGACATCATCTTTTCCCCATATAATAAGAGTAGGAAGCTTAATCTTTTGGTACTCATGCTCTATGTTCTGTACATCATCAGGTATAAGGTTATGAACTGTTTTTAAGTAGGCATATTTTGCTCTAGGTTGAGCCATCATATTTGCAGAGTAGTCTACACTTGCTTTAGGTATTTTGTCATCATTCCAAAAGGCGTATCTATAGGCTTCTCGTGCCATATAGTGGTTACTAAGTAGATGAATACCTAAGTAGCCAATAATGGGTATTTTTAAATCTCTTAACATAGAGGGAAGAGGTTGATTGTAAGCCATACTATTAATAAGAATCATTCTATTTAAAGTTGGTTGTATAAGTTTTTTCTCTTGCATAAGTGCCAAAATAAGAGCTACACCTCCACCAAATGAACGCCCAACAATAGTAAGATTTTGTAGATGGTGTTGTTCAATAAACTTTTGAACATATAGGGCTTGGTCATAGACAGAGTATTTGTCATCGTCTGTTTTTGGTGAGACTCCAAAACCTTTTAGGTCGAGTAGTATTAGGTGATACCTTTTAGCAAGAGCAGGAGCTACAAAACGCCATGTCTCTTTACTCTCTCCAAAGCCATGTATAAAAAGCATAGTTTGGTTATGCTCAACTCCATACTCTTTATAGATAAGATTAAGAGGCTTAACTTGATTTTCTACAATACGTTTTTGCCATGTAATAGGAACTTTTGTTGCACAGGCTGAAAAGAGAATAGATAGGAGAATAAATAGAATAGTTTTCATGGAGTATTTTAACATAATAGGTGTGACGATAAGCCGTGTTCTGTCGCGGGTAGTTATTTATCTAGGCGTATTGTCACCAATACGCTCAAGCGAAGTACTTTTGCCAATCCAATGGCGTAATGAGACTTAAATACCAGTACTTCTTGCTACGGACAGGGTTTACCTAGCTACCTATGTTACCATAGGCACTGGTGAGCTCTTACCTCACCCTTTCACCATCACCATCTATCTACTTATTTAGGAAATAGGGGAGAGAAAGGCAAAAAGCCTTTACAGTTTTTCAATAGATGGCTGTCTACTCTCTGTTGCACTTGCCCTCAGATTACTCTGGCCATCTGTTAGATGGAGTCCTGTCTCATGTGTAGCACGGACTTTCCTCTCGTGACGTAGTGTCACCAGCAACTACCTGTCACACCTAAACGAATTATAACATATTTTTTAGTTTTCTTGCAAAAGTAAATAAGATAATTGTTATAATGAATAGTATGAAAACATTGAAAAGTATTCTTCTATTTATTATTTTACTTCTGTTGCCTATCTTATATATTGCTCTAGAGAGCAATAATCATAAAAAGGTTATTAAGATTGCTGTTGGTTCTAAGGTTGATGCCTATACGCAGTATGCGAAAGAGTATGCAAAAGAGTTTAAAAAAGAGGGAGTAACCTTAAAACTTGTAGAGACAAAAGGGAGTGTTCAAGCACAAGAGTTTCTTCAAAAGGGTAAAGTTGATTTTGCTTTTGTGCAAGGAGGAACAGAGTATCCAAATGTTTATGCTTTAGCAAATGTTTTTTATGAACCTATTTGGATTTTTTATAAAGGTAAAGAGATAGGTGACCTTAAAGAGTTAAAGGGAAAACGTATTGCTATTTGTGAAAAGGGAAGTGGTATTTTACCTGTAACACTAAATCTATTGGATTCTGTAGGTATTAATGGCTGGAATAGCTCCTTTTCTCGTGTTCCAAGTGCAGAAGCATATGAGCAATTAAAGGCAAATCAAATAGATGCAATGTTCTATATAGCCTCTGCTGATGCTCCTTTTTTAAAGCGTTTAATGAGTCTACCTAATATTCACCTACTAAATTTTATAAATACCTCAAACTCCTATAAGCAATTTTTTATTAAACGTAATAGATACTTTGAGATAGTAACACTCTATAAAAATGCTTTTGATTTACAAAAAGAGATACCACGACAAGACTATAAACTTTTGGCAAAAAATACTCTACTAGCAACCTATAACGCTTCAGATAAAATGGTAAGATTGATGCTTAAGATTGCTACAAAGATTCATAGTAAAGTTGGTATTTTCCATGATGAAAACACCTTTCCAAATGCTTCAAAGTTAAAAATAAAACAGCACCCAGCTTCAAAGAGCTATTTTAGAAATCCTACTAACTATTATGAAGAGCATTTCCCCTATTGGATTGCTGAGACATTAAATAGAGTAGATAACTACTTTTTCCGTTTTATATTACCTTTAATTGCCCTTTTTGCCTTTTTTATTGAGGTAGTCTTACCAACGTTTGACCTCTATGGTAGACGTAAAATTAATCGTTGGTATAGCAGAATAAATGGAATAGATACTAAGATTTCGACAATACCTCTCCAAGAGGCAAAGCGTAGACGCGAGAAGCTTAGAGAGATTTTATCGGAGATTAGAAATACAGACGATATACCAGCAAAGCATATGGCAGACTTCTATACGCTACAAAATCAGATAGTAAATATCTTAGATGCTTTAGAGAAACGAATTAAAGCGTTACATCAAGGACATAAAGCTTTTTAGATATAATTTCAACAACTATTATATGGGTAGACCGATATGTCTGTCTACTCATGAAGGGAAGTATATGTTCGTAGATTCTGTAGAGATTATGTTAAGCTCTGGAAAGGGTGGGGCAGGTTGTGTCTCATTTTGGACAGAGAAGTTTGTTGTAAAGGGTGGACCAGATGGTGGAGATGGTGGAAAGGGTGGAGATGTCTATTTTGTAGTAGACAACAACACCGATACCCTCTCTGCCCTAAGAGGTAGAAAACATATAAAAGCCGAAAATGGTCGTCCAGGTGAGGGACGAAAGAGGTATGGTCGAAAAGGTAAAAGTGTTGATGTGGTAGTGCCTCCTGGAACACAAGTGATTGACCAAGAGAGTGGCGAGGTGCTTTTGGACTTGGTTGAAGAGGGTCAAAGAGTTCTCTTTTTAGAGGGTGGAAAAGGTGGTCTTGGAAATATGCACTTTAAGAGTGCCTCGAACCAGCGACCAACTTACGCTCAACCAGGGCTTCCAGGAGTTACTAAAAAAGTAAGATTAGAACTAAAGATGATAGCCGATGTAGGTTTAGTGGGCTACCCAAGTGTAGGAAAGTCAACTCTTATCTCAACTATTACAAATGCCAAGCCAAAAGTAGCCTCTTATGAGTTTACAACGCTTACTCCTAATTTGGGTGTTGTAAATGTTGGAGAGTATGACTCATTTATGATGGCAGATATTCCAGGTATTATTGAGGGAGCTAGTGA
>JALWNF010000078.1 GCA_026995985.1 Campylobacteraceae bacterium | reverse complement strand
AAAGTAGGAAACGAGAGATGCTATTTAATAGCTATGAATTTATATTTGCATTTTTACCTATAACCTTTTTTATCTATTTCTTTTTAAAAAGTAGAAAACAAAATAGAGCTTCTAAAATTTTTTTAGTACTTAGCAGTCTATTTTTTTATGCTTGGTGGAATGTTTTGTATTTAAATATTATAATTGCTTCGATTATATTTAACTACTCTATAGGCAAGACTCTTGCAGGGTATAATAAAGAGGAGCATATAGTCTCCAAAAAAACTATTTTAACCATAGGCATACTAGGAAATGCACTTCTGTTAATATACTACAAATATTTGGATTTTTTTATAACAAATATAAATTTTGTTTTTGATTCAAATATAGAGCTTATGCACCTTGCACTCCCTCTTGCTATATCATTTTTTACATTTCAGCAGATTGCATATCTTGTTGACTCATATAGAGGTGAGACTAAGGAGTATGACTTTTTGAACTATGCCCTCTTTGTTACATTCTTCCCACAACTAATAGCTGGACCAATTGTTCACCATAAGGAGATGATGTCACAGTTTATAAAACCTAAAAATAGCTCTATAGATATAGACAATATAATGGCTGGTCTATTTATATTCTCTATAGGTCTTTTTAAGAAGGTTGTTATTGCAGATACTTTTGCTATATGGACAGCAAATGGTTTTGACCACTCTGTAACTCTAACATTTGCTGAGGCTTGGATTGCAAGTCTATCGTATACATTTCAACTCTATTTTGATTTTTCAGGATACGCAGATATGGCAATAGGTGTTGCACTGCTTTTTAATATTAAACTACCTATTAACTTCAACTCTCCATATAGAGCAACAAGTGTGCAGGATTATTGGAGAAGATGGCATATTACATTTGGTAGATTTTTACGAGACTATATCTATATTCCTCTAGGTGGTAACAGAAAAGGCATGAGTAGAACCTATATAAATCTTATGATAACACTTCTCTTTGCTGGTCTTTGGCATGGTGCAGGTTGGGGTTTTGTTATTTGGGGATTTTTGCATGGTGTTGCACTAATTATTAATCACAAATGGAAACAGCTTGGATTTAAGATGAGTTTAGTCTTGGCTTGGATTATAACCTTTTTTTACATTAACTTTACAAGAGTCTTTTTTAGAGCAAATAGCTTAGATGATGCATTAAAGGTGCTAAAAGGTATGTTTGGAGTAGATGGATTCTCACTATATTATGATAGTTTTACATATAGATACTCTCTGTTATATCTTTTTATGGCATTTATTATTGTATTACTATTTAAAAACTCTAATGAATTAGTTAAATCACTAAAAAAATACTATACCTTTTTTATAACTCTATTTTTTACATTTGCACTACTACAGATGTTATATTTTAGAATAGTTGGTGATAAAGCATCAGAGTTTATCTATTTTAATTTCTAAAAGGTAAGAGATGTTTAAAAAAATTTTTACAGTTATATTCTCAATAGCATTAGCCTTTGTACTCTTTGAGTTTTTTTTAAGGTACTCACCCTTTACACTAGGTGCTGAACCTATTGTATATGATAAAGATTTAGGTCTATGGCATAAAAAAAACTTCTCTAGTAGATGGTTACAGGGGTGTTACGATACAGAGTTTTTTTTTGATGATAAAGGGTTTGTAAAAAACTCCTATGAGTATCAAAGAGAGAAAAAAGATATAATTCTTTTAGGTGACTCTTATATAGAAGCACTTATGGTACATAATGAAAATATTATTCACAACTCTCTATATAGACTCTACAATGGAAAATATAACTTCTTAAATCATGCTATGGCAGCAACATCACCCGTACAACAGCTTGTAATACTACAAAAGAAGAGTAGTTTAGAGAATGCAAAAGAGGTTATTCATTTTATAAATATGGATAAAGATATATATGAGGGTGATAGCATTGGTTACGACAAAACATCAATGAACCCAACTGTATTTTTAGACTTTTCAGATTTTGAACACTATAAAGTTATACCTCCTAGAGATAAAACTAAAAAAGATGAGATAAAAGCTCATTTATCAAATTTTGAGATATATTCGCTATTGACAAGGATTAGAGCCTATATTAAAAATAAAAAGAAGGAGAAATCTAAAGAGAGTCATAAAGAGAGTAGAGAAGTGGAAGATTTATCTCACAATTGGTTGCAAATTAAAGGTGCTATATATCAAATAAAAAAGCTACTAAACAGGAGAGGGGTAGAGTATAAAGTAATAGTATATGGAGAGAATAAAATATTAAAAAATAGACTAATGCAATTTTTATCTGAGCAAAAAATAGATTTTTATGACCTATATAAGTTAATGAAAAAACACAACTTATCTTTAGAAGGGTATCCTTGCGATAAACATTGGAATGATAAGACACATCAAAATATTGCTAAAATGATAAAGATGGAGCATATAATATAGCTATATTGTCAATATAATTTTACTTTTTTATCTAATTGTATTTATTTATTTGATAAAATAATTTTTATTATTAAAAAAGGATAAAATCTATTATGGACAAAAAGAATTTTGCACTAATAGGAGCAGCAGGTTACATAGCTCCACGACATATGAAAGCAATAAAAGAGACAGGAAATGAGCTAGTAGCAGCACTTGACCCTTATGATGGTATAGGCATTATGGATAGCTATTTTCCAGAGGCAAGTTTTTTTACAGAGTTTGAACGATTTGATAGATTTGTTGATAAGTACAGAAGAGATACAGGTAAAAAGATAGACTATGTATCGATATGCTCTCCTAACTATCTGCATGATTCTCATATACGTTTTGCCCTAAAGAGTGGAGCTGATGCTATCTGTGAGAAGCCACTTGTTCTTAATCCTTGGAATATTGACCAGCTAAAGATAATAGAAGAGGAGACAGGACATAAAGTTAACAATATTTTACAACTTAGACTACATCCCTCAATTATAGCCCTAAAAGAGAAGGTAACAAAAGAGCTAGAAGCCAATCCAGATAGAATGTATGATATTGACTTAACCTATTTAACCTCACGAGGTAAGTGGTACTTTATCTCATGGAAAGGCAATGAAGCGAAGTCTGGAGGAATTGCATCAAATATTGGTGTACACTTTTATGATATGCTTACTTGGATATTTGGAGATGTACAAGAGAGTGTAGTACATGTTAAAACTCCTGATTGTAATGCTGGTTCATTTAGACTTAAAAATGCAAATGTTAGATGGTTTTTGTCTGTAAATTATGACTATATTCCACAAGATATAAAAGATTTAGGGCAGAGAACCTATAGAAGTATTACTGTAGATGGAGAAGAGATAGAGTTTAGTGGAGGCTTTACAGATTTGCATACTAGAAGTTATGAGGAGATTTTAAAAGGTAATGGTTTTGGTTTAGATGAAGCTTATGCATCAATTTCTACAGTATCTACAATCCGTAATTTAGATGCTATTGGATTAAAGGGAGACTACCACCCATTTTGTAAAAAGGTGATTGGGTAATGTCTAATTTTTTTAAACATGAAACAGCCATTGTTGATACAGAGGTTAACATAGGAGATGGGACTAAGATATGGCATTTTTCTCATATTTTAAGCCATACAACCATTGGAACTAACTGCTCATTTGGACAAAACTGTGTAGTAGGACCAAAGGTAAAAGTTGGCAATGGAGTAAAGGTTCAAAACAATGTCTCAATCTATGAGGGTGTAGAGGTAGAAGATGATGTCTTTTTAGGTCCATCTATGGTCTTTACAAATGTCATTAACCCACGAGCCTTTATTCAAAGAAAAGATGAGTTTAAAAAGACACTCCTTAAAAAGGGTTGCTCAATTGGAGCAAATGCTACTATTGTTTGTGGTGTGACTATTGGAGAGTATGCACTAATTGGAAGTGGAGCAGTAGTTAACAGAGATGTAAAACCTTATGCTTTAATGGTTGGTGTTCCTGCAAAACAGATTGGTTGGGTTGGGATTAGTGGTAATACTTTAAAATTTAATAGTGACAATATTGCCCAAGATGAGTTTGCTACATATAAATTAAAAGATAACAGTTTAGAGGTACTAAAAAAGTGAGAATAGATTTCGCAAAACTACAATATCAATATCAACTCTATAAAGAGGAGATAGACCAAGCAATTCATAATGTACTAGACAAATCAAACTACATTATGGGAGAAGAGGTAAAAGAGCTAGAGGAGAACCTGCAAAACTTTACAGGTACAAAACATGCCATAACTTGTAGCAGTGGAACAGATGCTCTGCTTTTAGCTATGATGGCACTAGATATTAAGCCAGATGATGAGATTATTACTACCCCTTTTACATTTATAGCTACAGCAGAGACCATAGCCTTTTTAGGAGCAAAGCCTGTATTTGTAGATATAGATGAGAAGAGTTATAATATAGATGTTAGTAAAATAGAAGAGAAAATTACAGAAAAAACAAAAGCAATTATAGCCGTAAGTCTATATGGTCAACCAAGTGATATTGAGGCACTAGAACAATTAAAAATTAAACATCCAAAATTAAAAATCATCATAGATGGAGCTCAAAGTTTTGGAAGCACCTTTAAGGGTAAAACCGATAGCAACTTAGGCGACATCTCAACTACAAGCTTTTTCCCTGCTAAACCTTTGGGGTGTTTTGGAGATGGTGGGGCACTCTTTACAAATAGTGATGAGTTAGCAGGGAAGATAAAAATGCTAAGAGTTCATGGACAATCAAAACGCTACCATCATAAATATATTGGTATGGGTGGACGAATGGATACCATTCAGTGTGCTGTAGTTAATGTGAAGTTAAAGCATTATGAAAAAGATTTAGCTCTTCGTCAAGAGGTAGCAGTTAAATATAGTGAAGAGTTAAGAGTGAAGAGTGAAGAGTTAGTTTTACCATTTGTAGATGAGAGAGCTACTTCTGCTTGGGCTCAATACTCTATTAGAGTTCAAAATAGAGATGAGGTTCAAGCCAGACTAAAAGAGAAGGGCATTCCTACTGCTGTTCATTATCCTATGCCTTTGCATCTTCAAGAGTGTTTTAGTTACTTAGGGTATAAAAAAGGAGATTTTCCAATAGCAGAGAGGGTGTCTAATGAGATTATGAGTCTGCCTATGAATCCATATTTGAGTGATGAAGAGATTAGCTATATTTGTAGTAATCTTTAGTCTATCTCTTTTTGCAGAGAAACCCAAGCTACTTCTGCTAAAGGTCTACAAAGACCAAAATATATCTGGTTGGGTTATGAGTGAAAAGCTAGACGGCATAAGAGCCTATTGGAATGGTAAAGAGTTAATAAGTAGAAGTGGCAAAATAATCCACGCTCCAAAATGGTTTACCAAAAACTACCCTCCATTTGAGATAGATGGAGAGCTATGGAGCAAAAGAGGAGATTTTGAAAATATCTCCTCTATTGTAAGAGACAAAACCCCAAGCCAAAAGTGGCATGAGATAAAACACTACATCTTTGAAGTACCAAATGCCAAAGGTGGACTCTTTGAACGACTTGCAAAGGTAAAGCCCTATGAGGGAAAATATATAAAAATAATAGAACAGATTCCAATCAAAAACAGA
>JALWNF010000077.1:3188-5589 GCA_026995985.1 Campylobacteraceae bacterium | reverse complement strand
CGACCTAGTGCAGTAGCAATAGTTTTATTTTGAAGCTCTACAGCTATCTCAAACTCTTTTTTATGGTCTGGTCCAAAAGAGCGAACTAATCTATAGTTTGGTGTCTCTCCAAACTCAGCTTGGGTAAGCTCTTGAAGTGCTGTTTTAAAATCTTTTGAGAGTGAATTGAGGTCAATGCTCTCATAAGCCTCCTCAATTAGTCTTGTTGCAATCTTTGCAGTTACTTCAAGTCCTGATTCTAAGTATATAGCACCAATAACTGCTTCAAAGGCATTAGATAGAAGTGAGGGTTTTGTTCTACCTTTATTGTTCTCTTCTGCACCAGAAATAAGTAGTGCATCTCCAAGATTAATATTGAGTGCTAGTTTAGTAAAACCCTTTTCATTAACTAATGAGGCTCTAATCTTTGAGAGAACACCCTCATCTTCATTAGGAAATTTTTTAAAAAGATACTCTCCTACAATTAAGTCAAGTACAGCATCACCTAAGAACTCCAATCTCTCATTGTTATAAGGTTTTTTATAACTCTTATGAGTGAGTGCTTCGGTGATGAGGTCATCTCGTTTAAATTTATAGTTTAAAGCCTTCTCTAGTGCTTTAAAATGTTTCATTGTTCTGTTGTTCCTTTATCTTTCAAATAATCTTAGGTATGACTATATCATACCTAATAAGATTGCTAATTCAATAACTCTCTTTGTCGTTGAGCTTCATTATTAGCAACTCTATCACAATGTTCATTTAGTTCATGTCCATTGTGTCCACGAATCCAAACCCCTTTTATATTATGTGGTTTAGATACCTCTATATACTCTCTCCAAAGGTCAACATTTTTAACCTTTTTAAAATCTCTTTTTATCCAGCCCTCTAGCCAAGAGTTAATAGCATTGATGACATAGGAGCTATCGGATACAACTGTAACATCGCAAGGCTCTTTAATAAGCTTTAGCCCCTCAATTACCCCACGAAGCTCCATGCGATTGTTAGTAGTATAGGGTTCTCCTCCAGAGTACTCCTTTTTATGACCTTTAAACTCTAAAATACCTCCATAACCTCCAGGTCCTGGATTACCAAGACTAGAACCATCAGAGTAGAGAGTAACCTGTTTGTTTTCTCTTTTCGACAAGGGACTCCTTAATTTGTATAGTATCTATTGCGTAACACTTTGGACATCTTGTAAAACTAATAGGAAAGTGCTGTTTACACTTTTTACAACTATAGTTAAAGAGTAAATCAATATTGTCTACTCCTATCTGTTTAAGAGCTACAATGGTATCTATTGCAAAGATATTACTTTTTGGTATTGGTTCTTTTGGTTGAATATACCCTTTTGCAATATATATGGCCAATAGTGTTTCACTAGATGAAATTATATCTAAGTTGAGGTTTGAAGAGGGTAAGAACCACAATATATCAAGTATAGAATCTATTTTATTTGGTTGAATATTGTTCCAAGCCACCTCTAAATCTAATGCAAAAAGTGCTTGAATAACCCTTCTATAGGAGTAGTGTTTATTTTTTAAAAGAGTTTCTAACTGTTGAACCTTCTCTTTGTTAGAGAGTTTCTTATTGTCAAGTAGTCTGTTTAGTTTAATATGTGCTTCTAAATATTTTGTATCCTCTTCTAAGATATTTAGAGGTATTAATGTATTTAGTGCTTTATCATGTTCTTGAAGTAGTTCATATACAACTCCTAAGTTATAAAGTGTCTCTATATTGCGAGGATGTTTATGGAGAATTTGTAAAAAAATAGACTCTGCACGTTTAAGAAAACCAGCCTTTAGGTAGGTAGCTCCTAGTTGTTCTAAAATCTTCTCTTTATCAAAAAAAGAGTCAATATGTTCAATAAGATATAGGTTGAGATTTATTGATTTTTGGTACTCACCTTGGTTTGAAAATGCTTCAGCTAACAGAGATAGAGGTTTTATTAGTGTTGGCTCAAATGGCATCTTATCAATTTCTAAAAGATGTTTTTCAGTATTAAATCCTTTAAGAAAGCTATTAAGTATTTTATTATTATTTTTCTCTTTAATACTACCCATAATAAAAGACCCAGTTGCAATAATTAGTACTAAAGTAACGATAACTAAAATACTAAATAGAGGGTCATTGTAGGCAGGTAGTATATTGTCCAAGTTTAGCCTTTTTTTTAATAATTTTAACATATTGGACTTAATAAGGTGAGTTATTTTGAAAGAGAAAATAGCTATTTTTTAATAAAAACACTTATATTAATAATTTTTAATATGAACAATTAAAAACAATATTAGGCTCAAAAGTTGGACTATTGCATGGAAAAATGAAAGCAGATGATAAAGATAAAATAATGCAACAATTTGCAGAGGGTAACATTAGGCTTTTAGTAGCAACAACAGTAATAGAGGTGGGTGTAGACGTTGAAAAT
>JALWNF010000077.1:0-3178 GCA_026995985.1 Campylobacteraceae bacterium | reverse complement strand
AATAAAAACAATTCTTTTTTATAGAATTTAATTTTTTTATATATTGCTTTTTGACATTTTTTCAAAAAAATAGAGAAAATTATTATTTTTTTAATAAAAAATTTGGCAAATAAATAGATTTTATATTAAAATTTAAAATATCAATTTTTTCAAGGAGTTTGATATGGAGGAGTTCTTTGTTATAGCAAGAAAAAAGTTAGATAAAAGTTGGAATTTAAGTGACCTTTATGAGTATAGCAATGCACTTTGCTATTGTGAAGAGATACTTGATATTCCTGAAGAGAATATTGTCGATGTCGCAATGGGAGAAGAGGGCTTGGAGGTCACCATTATCGATGCTGACGAATCTGAAGATTGGTATACACAACTTCATCGTGTTGCCTAAATTACTACTTAAAACTACAAAATAGAAGCCGTTTAATATAACGGCTATCTATCAATCTTCTCTTTCTTATTATTAATTCTGATATAATTCTCTTATGATTGACAACAACTCGGTAGAACAACTCAAAAACAGTATTGATATTGTTGATATTATATCTAACTATATTGAACTCAAAAAAGCAGGAGCTAATTTCAAGGCAAACTGTCCCTTTCATCAAGAAAAGACTCCAAGTTTTGTTGTTAGCCCTACTAAGCAGATTTATCACTGTTTTAGTTGCGGAGTTGGTGGTGATGCAATTAAGTTTGTTCAAGAGTATGAGAAGCTAAATTACCCTGAAGCTTTAGAGAAGATAGCCTCTTTGATGAATTTTTCTCTAAGATACACTAAAGGAGGTGGCGACAATAGTGAAGCTCGTCGTCTATTAGAGCAAGTTCAACAGTGGTATGTTAAAAATTTAGACCAAAACCAAAAGGCTATGGAGTATCTAAAAAAAAGAGGTATTACACAACAGTCCATAGAGTATTTTGGTATAGGTTATGTTGGAGCTTCTCATGAGCTTATGAATTTCTTGTCTACCAATATGTTACCAATTCCAAAAGCTCAAGAGGCAGGAGTAGTAGCACAACGAGATAGAGGTGGATTTTATGCTCGTTTGACAGAGCGTATTACATTTCCTATCTACTCACCAAGTGGGGCAATAGTTGGATTTGGTGGACGAACTATTACTAACCACCCTGCAAAATATATAAACTCACCTCAAACTAAACTCTTTAATAAGTCTCGTCTTCTATATGGTTACTCTAAAGCAAAAGATTATATCTATAGAAATAAGAGACTTATTGTCTGTGAGGGGTATTTAGATGTTATTATGTTTCATCAAGCTGGTTTTAAAGAGGCAGTAGCCACACTTGGAACAGCTCTTACAACCGAACATCTACCACTTTTACGAAAAGGTGAACCACATATTATCTTAGCCTACGATGGAGACAAAGCAGGAGTAGCAGCTGCACTAAAGGCTTCTACAATGTTAAGCGAGAGTGGTTTTGATGGTTCTGTAGTTCTTTTTCCTGATGGGCAAGACCCTGCTGATATGATAGCCACAGGAAAAACTCAAGAGGTAGCCAATCTTTTACGTTCAGGTCAAGCACTTATTCCTTTTGTAATTGAGATGATGGCAAAATCTTATGACCTTGCCAACCCTAGAGAGAAAGAGGTCGCTTTTAGAAGTCTAAAAAGTTACCTCAATAAACTTAGCCCAATTATTCGAGAGGCTTATGTAGCACACGCTTCAACTGTTTTAGGAGTAAGCCCTGCACTATTTGATTTTGAGGTATCTAGTAGGGTAGCTAAGAAAAAGCCTAAGATAGATTTTGAGAGTAACAGAGATGATATAGCTCAATTGAGCATTATTAAAACTCTACTTGAAAAGAGAGAGTTAATTACAAAAGTCTCTAGTGTTATTGAACCTTCTATGTTTGGAAAATATACTCCTCTACTTGAATCTGTCATAAGAGGAGAGGAGAACTCTCAACTCTCAGCTTTAATGTTAGATGAGAGTATTAAAAGTATGGAAGAAGAGGAGCTATCTTTAGCTCTTGCCTCTTTTCTTTTTAAATACTACTCAGCTGAGTTAAAAAAGATTACTACTGACAGCTCAATGTCGTTAAAGAAAAAGAGTTTTTTAATTCGTAAGATAAAGATGGATATTTTACCACGTCTGAAACGTGGTGAGTTAGTTGTTTTTAAAATTTAAATTTTCATAAAATATATATTTAGATATAATACTTAACATAAATTAAATATACAGGAAATTTATACTATGACAAAAACTCTTATTTTTGCAACTACACTCTTTTTTATTGGTTGTGGTAGTACACAAGTTGCTCCACCAAAATGTAACAATAGTACCCCTAAAATAGATATTAAAAGTAAATTTATTAATAGTTCTAATTGTGATACTATTATAGATAAAGAGTTTTTTGAAATCTGCTATAGCTATAACTATAAAGCAGCTAAAAGTGTTGCTTACACACTAGATGGTGATTTAGTTAATGAGACAAATATTAAAGAGAGACCATTTTTTTATGAAGAGGAGGAGCTAGACCCAAGCCAAAGGGCAAAATACTCTGATTATACTAACTCTGGTTATGACCGTGGACACTTAGCTCCTGATGCTGCATTTGACTGGAGTAAGGAGAGTTTAGAGGCTACATACTCCTTGGCAAATATTATTCCACAAGTTCCTGAAGTAAACCAAGATATGTGGGTAAAAGTTGAGAAGTATGCTAGAGATAAAGCTGTAGAGTTAGGCTCTGTAAATATTTTAAATATAGTTAAATATAGCTCTAAACCAAAGCGTATAGGAGAAGGTAAGATAGCTGTCTCAAAAGGGTTTTATAAGGTACTATATAATGAAGATAAGAGTTATGAAGAGTGCTACTACTATGCTAATGAAGAAAATACCAATAGCAGTAGTGATACTCTTGCTTCTCATAAAGTCAACTGTAGTAGGGTAAGCTATTAAAGTTTACCACTTATATATGATAAGATGATGCAGTAGTAGTTAAGAGAAGTTAAGATAGAATTTCAAAAAAAAAGCAAAAGAGATAATTTGTGAGAAGACCTAAAGGCTTTGGTAAAACTTATTTTTCATTATCTGCCATATTGGCTTATAGTGTTGCATCTACTATGCACTCTCAAATTAGTGCTTTTACATCATCTATTTGTCATATTTACTCAAATGAAGAGGAGGAGCTTGAAGATGATGACCCCCCTTATAAACTCTTAGAGCTT
>JALWNF010000076.1 GCA_026995985.1 Campylobacteraceae bacterium | reverse complement strand
TTCCTTTATGTAACGTTTTGTAAGCCCAAAGTCATACACCATTTGTCCATTATCTAAGTAATTTGACTCTAAGAGTACTTCTACTTTATAAGAGTGTCCATGAATATTTTGACTACACTTTTGAGTGGAGCAACCTCTTACAATGTGTGCATTTTCAAATTTAAATAGTTTTCGTATTATCATCTTAAAATACTATCTGCCCATTTTGTTGCATACGGTGCATAATATCTTTAGCCTTTTGGTGTCCTTGAAAGGCTGCTTTTCTACACCACTCTATGGCTTTCTCTTTGTCCTCTTTGCACCCTAGACCTTGGTCATACATTGCCCCTAAGTTAAACTGTCCCTCTGGAGAGTTTCTCTCTGCTGATTGTTTAAAAAGTATATAAGCCTTTTCATAACTCTGCTCAACACCCATTCCCTCTTTATATAGTACACCTAAGTTATTAAATGCTTCAGCTACACCTCTTTTAGCAGCCTCTTCGTACCAAAAAGCTGCCTCTGAGTAGTTTTGAGTGCACCCTTCTCCATTTTCAAACATAAGTGCTACATCAAATTGAGCTTGAGGCATTCCTTTTATGGCAGCTTTTAAGTAGTACTCATGAGCTTTTTGTGAATCTTTTTCAACTCCTAAACCTCTAAAGTAGAGCAACCCTAAATTGTAAGCCGATGAGTGCTCTCCTGCATCAGATGCTTTTGTATAGTACTCAATAGCTTTTGCATAACTCTGCTCTACTCCAAAACCATTATGATAAAGATACCCAATGGTTGCTAAAGCTGTTAAGTCACCCTTATTTGCTAGATAGTTGTAAAGCTCAAATGCCTTTTCATACTCTTTTTCATTAAAGAGTCTTAACGCTTCTGCTTTTAATTCTTCATTTGCCATATATAAATTGTCCTAATTTTCAATATTTTTGGATTATATACATACTAAACTTAATTAAACCCCTTGCGTAGTATCAAAAACGCGTATGTGCAGACGGTCGCTATAGTAAAACCCATGTTTCATACAAAACTCAAAGACAGCTCGGTCATTGTGCCAGATATTTGCACGACTCTCACCTACAGGCATACAGTAGATAGTAGGATTTGAAAAGCTAGATGTTATCTCTTCTATCTCCTCTAGTGCTGTAGAGTTTACCAATTTTTTGTCAATAGTAAATTTAAAAAAGCTATCAGATGAGTTATTTACAATATTTGCAATAGCTTGTGGTCTAATACGTTTATGTTTTGGTTCACTAGAGTTAGAAAGTTTTATAGAAAGAGCAAAAATAGCTTTTTTATATATAGGATAAGCCTCAAAATCAATCTCTATAGTTGCATTAGTTTCAAAAGTAATACGAATACCTTTTTCTATTAACCAACTTACTACTTCATAAAAGGCTCTATCTTTATGGTACATCAATGGCTCACCACCTGTAATAACTACTTGAGGTAGATAGCCAATAGCAGAAAACTCCCCTTCTAAGTCTTCAATAAGCCTAGAAGCCTCCTCTATCTTTTGCCAAGAGGAGGCAAAGTGACTATCTACAGCAAAATAGGTATCACACCCCATCTTCTCTTGCCCTTTAACATTATAACTAGCTTTAAATCCTGCACAAGCTAAATTACACCCACCTGTTCTTAAAAAGTACGATGGAACTCCTGCATATTTACCCTCTCCTTGGATTGAGAAGAACTGTTCAGTTAGGTAGAACATTATCCACCTGTTTTATAAAAAGCTCTTGAAGAAGCCTCTTTTTTATCATCAGGATTTTCTTTCCAACGATTCTCTTTAGGTTTATCTCTAAGTACTTGTGCTAAGACTTCACTAGCTCCTTTTATATCTCCTTCTTTTACAGCTTTGGCAATGCTCATTGCTTCATCAAAGTATAAGCAAGGAATAAGATGCCCCTCAGCTGTTAAACGAATACGATTACAACTCTCACAGAAGTCATGTTTGTGTGGGTCTATGAGTCCAAACTCATAGCCTGTCTCTTTTATTATATAGTTGAAAGAGGGACTTGCTCCCTCTCGTCCTAACGCATTAATAGTATAACGCTCTTTTATTTTAGCCAATATCTCTCGTCCGTGCATTCCTCTTAATGAGGCGTTAGCATGACGATTTTCCATATACTCTATAAAACGTATTTTAATATTTCTCTTTTGGCAGTAGTCTAAAAGGTCTAAAATTTCGTTATCATTGATTCCTTTTAGTGGTACCATATTGATTTTTACACCAAGACCAACCTCTAAGGCTTTGTCTATTCCTTTTAGAACTTTTGTTAAGACATCTTTTTGAGCAATTTTATGTGCAACATCTGGTTTTAGACTATCTAATGAGATATTTAATCGTTTTAATCCAGCATCTTTTAGCCGTTGAGCTACATCTGAAAGTAAAAAAGCATTAGTTGTTAATGCCAAATCAATATCTGGTTTATAGTTGTGAATCATCTCAATAAAGCTATCTAAATCTTCACGCAAAAGAGGCTCTCCACCTGTAATACGAATTTTATTAACTCCCTCATCTATGGCTACTTTTATAAATAAAAATAGCTCTTCAAAAGAGAGTAGATTCTCTTTTGGTACCCAAGAGAATGGCTTCTCGGGCATACAGTATTGGCATCTAAAGTTGCAACGCTCTGTAACTGAAACTCGAAGGTAATTAACAGTTCTACCATATCCATCTATAAGCATAAAATATTCCAATTTTTAATTTTTCTAAGAGTATCGAAATGTTAATAAAAGAGTGATGATATGTATAAATTAAAAAGAGGAATAGTAGTATATTGTAAGATTGTATAACTCACTTTAGAGTGAGTTATACTATAAGTATAGTTACAATCTAGTTATGTTTCTACTAGTGTAGGTCTCTCCATTGAGACTGTTTCCAGAGATAAGCTAAGATTGTAAAGATTAAGAAGAATCCAAGTACCCATGGTCCTGCCAATGCTCTTGCTGGAGCTGAAGGGTCACCTGTCTCTTCTAAATAAGCCATAACTTTCTCCATACCCTCATGGTTAAGTCCTGTTCTAGGCATTGCTGTACCTGGAAGTTGACTTTGAGGATTTTCAATAAATGTCTCTAAGAAGTGTTCACTTCTAGCTCTATAGATAATAGATAAATCTGGTGGAAGTTTTCCAAGGTAATCAGCTAAAGCATTTTGCTCTTTGGCTACTTTTTTATCATACTCTATTTTTTCTATATCTTGACCTGTTTTAATGTTAGGCTTAGTCTTAGGAATCTCTCCTAGTTGAGTCAACTTACCGTAACGGTTAGCGTGACATCTACTACAAGCCTCTTTAAATGCCTCTTTTGGTGTAACTTCACCTGCTTTTTTAGTTTTTAAGTAGGCAACAACATTTGCAATATCTTGTGGAGTATTAACCATTCCTTTTACAGAACCCATTGGGTGAGCATCTGTTCCATTTGGATACTTATGGTCAACATTAGTTGCCATTGCAGGGTCTTTAATAAGTGCAATTAAGAAGTTTTTATCGTAGATTGCTCCTGCATGTTCAAGACTAGGAGGTGTAACTCCACCCATATTTGTTGCATTTTCATTGTGACAACCTGCACACATAGCATAAGTAGCTTCACCAGCAACAGGGTCACCTTTTAGTTTAGCTATCTCTTTTACTTCTGCCCAAAACTTCTTTTTAGCCTCTTTTTTATCTTTAGAAGCCTCTTCAATATCAGCAGTTCCATCATATACTAAACCATGTCCTTCAACATGTTTATGCATTTGAGAATGAGCAAAAGGCTCAACTCCCCAATAAAGTATAAGTGTAAAAGCTGCTACAACACCAAGTATCTTTAACTCTTTATTCATCCTATACTCCTTACAGCTTTTTTTCTAATTTTGTAATAATTGGTAGTGCAATCCAAAGAACAAAGAATGTTATTGCAGCAACTAGACCAATTGTACTCCAAATACCCTCTGGAGGTAGTTTACCCATAAATGTTAAGACTATCATATCTATTAATAGTGCCCAGAACCAGAAGTTAAATAGTCCTCTTCTACTAGCAGGTGCAACATTTGGACTTCTATCTAAGAATGGAAGTAAGAAGAATATTACTTGTGCAATACCAAATGCTACAAGACCTGGGTCAGTAGGGAATGGACGTAAAATCTCATAAGACCATAAGAAGTACCACTCAGGATAGATGTGTGTAGGAGTCTTTAGACCATTAGCAGGGTCAAAGTTTACAGGGTCCATTGCAAACTCAAAGTGATAGAAGACTAAGTAGAAGAACAGAATAAAGTAGACACCCATTACAAATACATCTTTACTTAAGAATACAGGAGAGAATGGGATAACTTTAGATTCAGCTCTTTTACCCTCTTTCCATAATCTTGCAGACTCTTCAAAGTCAATCTCTTCACCATCTTGGTTGTTAACGTGTGGAATTCTAAGTGTTCCAAAGTGAAATACAATAGCACCAATAATTGCTAATGGCATAAGAAGTACGTGAAGCATAAAGAAACGACCAAGGAAAGCTTGACCTGGAACGTAGTCACCTCTAATCCACTCAACTAAACCATCAGCATGTAGAGAACCACCAGAGAATAGGTTTGTAATAACCATACCAGCCCAGTAACTCATCTGTCCCCATGGTAACATATATCCAGAGAATGCTTCAGCAGAGAAGAGTACAAATAGTAACATACCCGAAATCCAGATAAGCTCTCTACCTCTTTTATATGAACCGTAGTATATACCTGTAAACATATGAATATATATAACTAAGAATACTACAGATGCACCAACACCATGAATATGTCTCCATAACCAACCATAACCAACTTCTGTCATAATTGTATAGTTTACACTATCAAATGCCAACTCTGTGTTTGGTTGATAATACATTAGTAAGAATATACCAGAGACCAAAAGAAGACCAAAGGTAGCAGCAAGAACCATACCCATTGCCCATAAGAAGTTAATATTTTTGGGAATCCAATACTCTGTTTGCATTACCCTTTTAATGGTATTAATGCCAATACGTTGGTCTAACCACTCATTTATACTGTTTGCTTTTTCAAAATGTGCCATCTAAACCCCTCCTTATACTTTCATTGTGATGCCATCAGCTAACATCTTTTTATATTCAGGACCCTCTTCACCAAGTACAATCTTTGTCCCATCAATTCTAAATGGAGGAATATCTAATCCTCTTGGTGGTGGAGCTTTTGTTACCATAGCTGTTGAGTCATATTGTCCACCATGACAAGCACATAAAAAGCTTTGTTTTCCTGAGTCATAACCTGGAATACACCCTAGATGTGTACAGAGACCAACTGCTACCATATAGTATTCATCTCCTATCTTAATAAGTCTCTTTAACTCATCAGATTTTTTTGCCTTTTCAACCATCTCTTTAGACTGTTTTAAAATAAATATAGGTTTACCCCTCCATTTTTCTGTTACAAGAACATTCTCTTGTGCATCTTTTAGGTCGATGGTTGTAAAACCAGCTGCTTTGACGCTTGGAAGTGGATCCCAAGTTCGTTTCATCGCGTAGAGGGCACCAATACCACCTAAGGCAGTGAATCCTCCGAGTGCCATACCCATAAAATCGCGTCGATTACTCATTCCTTTTCCTTTCTAAT
>JALWNF010000075.1 GCA_026995985.1 Campylobacteraceae bacterium | reverse complement strand
ACTACTTTTACTGCATTATATTTAGATTCATATAAGTATAAGGCTATTAAAAAAGAAAATGTTTGTTATATGTATCAAAAATATGTTATAGATGTTGCTATTTACCCTAATGAGGAGATATTGAAATATGAGGAATATTGTGATGGGTTAATTATTCCTAAAAAGTTTACAGAAGAAGAAATTAAAGAAAAAGCTAAGATAGATAAAGAGTTTGAAAAAATGGAATTTGATAATAGCCCTTTTTTATACAGTTTTTAAACTAAAGTAGAGCAAGAGAGAGGTCAAGTTATTTTTATCTATAGTTAGGTATGTAAGTAGTTTTAAAATGATACAAGGAAAAAACTGTTCGTCCTATGCCTAAGTTTAAGTAGGGTTCAATTGCCATCGCACCAAATTATAAAGGAAAAAAATGTCATACCTACAAAGAATAAAAGAGAACAACAACTACATAGAAGAGGATAAGATTCCATTTCTTATTTACAACAAAAGAGTAGGACAGATTCGTAAAGAGTATTTAGAGTATATCTTGTCAAGTGATATATTTGTACTAAAAGATGAAATCTTAACTTTAAAGGAGAGCTTAAAAAGCTTTGATGAGCGAAGCTATGGGGTTAAAGCTATTTTCATAAATAAAACTTAAAACATTTAAATTTAGGTTTTAATTATTTTTATAAAAATAATGCTCAATAAAGAATGCTAATTATGGAGAAGAAGCAACCCATTGTACCAAATTTCTATTTTTCTATTTTTTGGTACAATTTTCAAAAAAGTGATTAATTATGAGTTTTTTCTTAACAGAATACACAGCTTCACAGCGTAAACAGTATATCAACTCAAAACAGCTCTATGAGTACTATATAGAAAAAAAATGAGTATCTTATGAACTATAATCTCTCTATGTATTGGCGAAAAGTTGGAGATAGAGAGTACTTAACCAAAAAACACTCCTCACAAAACAAGGTTACCTCTTTAGGAGCAAAAAGTAAAGAGACCATTAAGATATATGAAGATTTTTTAAAACATAAAGCAATGTTAAAAGAGGAGTTGGCAAGTTTAGATAAGAAGTTAGAGAAAACTAGAAAATTAAACAAAATATAGTTTTTAACACGAGTTCCATCTGATTTGGTAGCTATATATCAGAAAATCAATGAGCTAAAACTAGATGATAAGATGGTACTTATAGGTACTAATGCTCTTTATGCTTATGAGGCTCATTGTGCTTTGTTTGTAGAGAAGGAGCAGTTAGCAACAGATGATATTGATGTTTTGGCTAAGAGTAGTAAAGAGCTTTCTGTAATTTTTAGAGAGGTATTGCCTAAAGTAAAAGTGAACTCTTTATTATGGTAAGTATTGACATTGAAGAGGAGTTGAGGCAGATGAAACATTTTAATATGAGTGTTGATGAGAGTTATAGAGATATGAGAAAAAATAAGCTCCTACCTTGCCTAATCGGCTGTAGCAGATAAAAAAATATGAGGTAGAAACTATTGGGACATTATGAAGAGATACTAAAAATAGGAAGAAAAAAATATCTCTTTCATGTGGAAATTATAGTAATAATTTGTGTCTTGATTGTGTAGCCTAAAATGCCTATTTTACGGTGTTTATATAGGTTGTTTTTGATGAAAATTTACTCTGTAATGAATCTCCATAGAAAGTAAAAAATACTACTTACCATATTTTGTCTATATTAATCTTAATGCTAAAAATAATTTAGGCAAAATAGAGGTCATAAAGTTAGTTTTACAAGGAGTCAAATAAAGGTAGACACATTGGTCTACCTCTACTTCTTAACCTCTACACGGTGACCCACAAACTTAGAGTAGTTATCTAAGATTAATCCACCTTTTCTAAAGCCAAGTCCACATGCTTCATAAGCATAGAAGACTCCTGCTTGGTAGTACTCACCTTTATCATTTTTTGGAAGCTCAGCATACTCTTGATAGATTACACCAAACTCACCATATTCACCATCAGTCTGGGCTAAGATGTTTTCATCTTTATCAACAATAACAGTGTTAGCTCCCTCTCGTCCAAAGATTCGCTTCTCTACTTGTGCTTTCCCAACTAGTGGGTCAAAGCTTGTCTCAAGTAGAAGTGGGTGATTTGGATATAAATCCCATAAAATCTTCATAAACGCTTTTGATTGGAACATCAAAGTATAGGCAGGGTTTAAGATAATTGCTCTTTGATTCTCCATAATATGAGTTAATGTCATGGCTAACTCACTCTCTTCAATGGCAATATCTTCCCAAGGAATAAGCTTAAACCAATACTCATAGTTCTCATCTCTATAGAAGATTCCCTCTTCATCAGAGAACTCAACCTCATCGACATAAGCAAACTCAGTTATAAACCCTGCTTCATTAGCAATACTTTGAAGAAGTCTTACAGTATTTTCCTCTTCAATATTTCCTTTAACAGAAGAGAAGAGTATCTTCCAGCCTTCATAGAGTTCATCAAAGGAAGAGACATCTTCATCTAATGTAACTAACCGCTTAAAGTTCTCAACCAAAGCTTCATAAAGATTGTTAAACTGATGAGTCTCCTCCATACCATTTTTTTTGAGCATTGCCCATTGTAAAATAGCTGTCTCAAAAAGGGCTGTTGGGGTATCGGCATTAAACTCTATGAGCTTAATTGGCTTACCATCTAATCCACCTGCAAGGTCAAAACGACCATATAGGTGCCAATGGACATCATTCTCCCATGACATCTTAATAGCATCTACTAAGTTAAAAGGTATGCCTAGTTCATGAAAAAGCTCATTTTCAATAACATACTCACCTGCCTCTACAAACATATCATAAAGCTCATTAGCCGCTTCATAATAAGCATCTGCCTCATCAGAGTTAAGAACAACTAATTCATCGGCAATATAAGAGCTTTTATCTTCATCTGTATGCCAGTAAAAGCCTATACTCTCTAAATACTCTTTATCTGGTACTTTAATAGGTTCTAACTTCATTATTAACCACCAAATACAGAACGTGAAGAGGAGATACTTCTAGATTTGCTAGAGAAAAATCCTGTTTTTCTAGGAGCTGAAGTTGTACTCTTTTTAGTTGAGCCAAATCCACCTCCTGCTCTAGCTTTTGCAAATGAGCTTTGAGAGCGTGAGTAGACTTGAGGTGACTTATAGGTCATTCTTCTATTTTGCTGATAGTTTTGGTTATTCATAAGCTTATTCATAAGGTATGAACCAACCATTGCTCCTGCCATAGATGCCATAAGTGTTCCAGCTAGACCCATTCCACCATCTTTTGCTACCTCTTCAGGTGGTTGAGTCAACTTAGATGTTCCTGCCTCTACCTTAGCAGCCTCCTCTTTTACAAGCTTATCTATTTCAGCTTGAGATAGGATTCTCTCTGTTCCATTAGCATCTCTAAGAATTACTCTTGTTGTTGCACTTGGTACTTCATCTATAATTTTATATGTTCCAGGGGGGTTTTCTTCAATCGTAACAGTCGCACCCTCTTTTTTAATGGTTGATTTCTCTGCTGGTTGAGAGGCTTGTTCCTCTGCTCCCCCACAACCAGTCAAAGAGGTAATAAGAAAAGCACTCATACTACCTATTACTGCATAACTTGAAATCTTTTTTATGTGTCTATTCATCTATATTCCTTGTCAAATCAACTACAATGCCTCAGTTGCAACTTTAGCTACACGTGATGCAAAAGCAGACTTATCTTTAGGCTCTAAGCCCTCTGAAAGTTTAGCAGAATCTAATAAAATCCAAGATAAATCATTGAACATAGACTCATTGTCAAGCTTATTCATCTTCTTAATCATCTCATGCTCTGGGTTTACCTCTAAAATAAGTGGAACCTCTGGTACCTCTTGTCCCATCTGTGCAAACATCGCTGCCATTCCAGCCATTGGGTCACTTGCATCTTTAACTACACAAGATGGACTTGTAGTTAGACGTGTAGTGGTCTTTACCTCTTTTACATCTTCGCCTAGTACCTTTTTAATC
This sequence comes from Campylobacteraceae bacterium, assembly GCA_026995985.1. Lineage (GTDB taxonomy): Bacteria > Campylobacterota > Campylobacteria > Campylobacterales > Sulfurovaceae > UBA1140. The sequence continues at coordinate 1,618 of JALWNF010000075.1, read as the reverse complement.
TTCTCTGTTAAGCTCTTAAACTCTTTTGAAATCTCCTCTTTCTCTTCATCACTCTTAGAGTCAGGAGCATCAATAGTAGTAATATCTTTAAGAGTCCACTCTTTGTACTGACCAATAGATGGAGTTACTATTGTATCTATCTCCTTGTCGTCCATAATAAGAACTTCAATATTTGCTTTTTTATACGCCTCTAGTAGTGGAGAGTTTCTAAGAACCTTCTCATCATCACCAATAATATAGTAAATCTCTTTTTTCTCTGAATCTGCACGACTTATATAATCTTCAAAGCTTACCATACCCTCTTGGCTAGAAGATTTATAACGTACAATATCTAAGAGTAACTCTCTGTTGGTGTAGTCTTGGAAGATTCCCTCTTTTATAACTTTATTATACTCTTTTGTAAATATCTCAGCATCTTCACCCTTTAGCTTCTTAATTGCTTGAAGTATCTTTTTAGTTGAAGTCTGCTTAATATTTGCTAAGATTCTGTTCTCTTGAAGAATCTCACGGCTAACATTTAGTGGTAAATCCTCTGAGTCAATAATTCCATGTACAAAACGTAAATATGTAGGAAGTAGCTCTTTGTCATCATCGGTAATAAAGACTCTTTTTACATATAGTTTAACATGAGACTGATAGTCTGCTCTATACATATCCATTGGTGCTTTTTTAGGGATATAGAAAAGAGTTGTATACTCTGTTGCACCCTCTACTTTATTATGCAAGTAGGTTAAAGGCTCATCATCACCATGTGCTAAAGTTTTGTAAAACTCTATGTAGTCCTCTTTTTTTAGCTGTGCTTTTGGAAGTGTCCAGAGTGCTGTTGCTGCATTTATCTGTTCAGACTTTTTAACACGTTTAGTCTCTTTCTTATCATCTTCACCTGTTGTCTCCTCTTCCCAATAGTTTAAGAAGATAGGATAAGCTATATGGTTAGAGTACTTCTTAACTACCTCTTCAACTCTCCACTTAGAGAGAAACTCCTTCTCTTCATCTTTAAGTTTAATATAAATAACTGTTCCATGTGACTCTTTTGTTACTGGTACAATCTCAAACTCACCTGTTCCATCAGCACTAAACTTATATGCTTGTTCTTCACCTGCTTTTTTGGTAATAACATCTACCTGATTTGAAACCATAAATACAGAGTAGAAACCAACACCAAACTGACCAATAAGATTTGAGTCCTTCTTTGCATCACCTGTAAGTGACTCAATAAACGATTTAGTTCCAGATTTTGCAATGGTACCAAGATTGTTAATTAAATCCTCTTCATTCATACCTATACCATTGTCAGCAATTGTTAAAGAGCTATCTTTATCATCAATGGTAATATTAATTTTACCAGACCAATTCTCCTCTTTAAACTTCTCATCTGTTAGTTGTAGATAGTTAAACTTATCTAGTGCATCTGAAGCATTAGAGATTAACTCTCTAATAAAAATCTCTTTATTTGAGTAGAGAGAATGAGTCATTAGATGTAAAAGTTGTCCTATTTCTGTTTGAAATTGATGTTTTGCCATATCAATATTCCTTTTTATCTAAATTTATATTTTCGGAATTATAGAGTAAATTTTGTAAAAATTCAAGACTTTTAGTTTTTTTTTATAAAATTCTT
>JALWNF010000074.1 GCA_026995985.1 Campylobacteraceae bacterium | reverse complement strand
TAGAGAAAACTCCTCAGTTGTGGCAAAAAATCTATGACTACTCAACTATTGGTCATGAGTTTGGGCATATCTTATGGGTAGATTCCGATACTGAGACAATAATGAATGGTAGTGGACAGTTTAAAAACATAGAGGAGTTTAAAGCAACCACAGGTGGACTAATGGCATTTTTTGAAAATGAAGATGACTCTTTGAAAAAGCATATGGTAGATGATTTGGTAAGTCGTGCTGTAGGATTGATGGCTTGGCGTGAAGTTGATGAGGTATTGCCTTACTACTGTGAGGGATTGATTCATCTAAATATACTCTTTAACTCAGGGGTAATTACCTATACAGATAAGATTGAGATAGATTATAGTAAGTATAGTGAAATGAAACAGGCATATAAAGAGGCATATAGAGCCTTAGTAGAGCACTATCTTAACAAGGAAGATGCTTCTGTATATTTAGCAAAATATACTCAAAAAAAAGATGGGGTCTATTTGCCAAATGAGACAAAGAGTTTATATTTTGTAGAGAGTTACTATAGTCAATATAAGGAGATTGGACAAAAAGTCTATTTATAACTGTTTATTTTTAACTAAATATAATATACTTTTCACTATTATTCCACATTCTGATTTTATTAAATTAGGAAGTATAGGAAGTATAGAATGAAACTTTTACAAAAGTTACTAGTAGTTGTTATTTTAATACAGCTATTGGTTGTTGTTCAACTCTATTTTATAAAGAGTAAAAAGTTAGATAGCTATTCTTCTTTTTTGCAAAATCCATTAGCTATTCTAACTAAACAGGAATCTAGTTCTACCAATCTTTTAATTGCTTCACTTAAAAAGCAGATATCTCAAAATAGAAAGCTCTATTATAACTACTCTTCTATTGATAGGTTTTTATCTTTTAAAAATAATAGTATCCAAAAATTAGTACAACAAAAGAAGAGTAATAGTGATATTCGTAGAAAAATAGAACAGAGTGCAAAGAGATTTTTAGGTTATAGATATGTTTGGGGTGCAACTGGCCCAGATAAGTTTGACTGTTCAGGATTTACACAAAAGGTATTTAAAATTGTAGGAATTAATCTACCTCGTGTATCAAGAGAACAGGCTAAGGTTGGAAAATATGTAACATTTGATGCATTAAAAAAGGGAGATATTATCTTTTTTGATACAAAGCGTAAAAAGACGGGAAGGGTAAATCATGTTGGTATCTATTTAGAAGATGGAAAGTTCATTCATGCAAGTTCTGGTGGGAAAAGAGTTATGATTACCAGCTTTAAACGAAGAACTTTTTATAAAAATAGATTTCTTTGGGGACGGCGTATTATTTAGCTATTTTATAATAGCATACTTGATAAAGTCACAAAGACATCTAAACTCTCTATGTTTATTTAGATGTTTAATATATTGTGCATAGGTCATATTTTGCTCTTTTAGATATGACTCTAGGTACTCTAATGATGCATCAATGCCAACACTCTCTTCAATCTCTCTCATAATCTTATATAGAGGTTCCATTTTTTTAATAACTGCATCTGGAGCCTGTTTTCCATAAGCTACATAAGAGATAATTTTATTATCTCTATCTTTTTGTGGTTTAATTGTCATAAGTGTCCAGTAGTAGTGTCCATCATTTGTTTTATTTTTGATAACAGCTTGAATAGGGAAACCTTGTGAGATAATAGACCATATAATCTTAAAAATACTCTTAGGCATATCGGGATGGCGTACAATATTATGTGGTTTATGTATAACCTCTGAACTTCTAAATCCATTAACCTCTAAAAATGTTGGATTACAGTAAATAATCTCTCCTTTTGTATTAGTACGGCTTACAATAACTTGTTGGGTTGCACATTTAATTTCATTTCTTATTTTTTTTATTTTACCCATTTTTATCCTCTTAATATTAAAATTATATTATTTTAAAATATTATACTTTGTTTATAATTATTAATGGATTAAATTAAAATAAAAGCTGTGATAGTTTATGTTTCTTTTTGATAAAAAATATTATTTTATATTAAAATATTAAGTATAATAATGTTATAGTGATAAAAAGTATCACAAAAGGAGATAAAGCAATGAAAAATTCTATTATTATATTGTTTACTATAATTAGTTTTTCTTGTGCAGAAAATATTCAAACTATAGACTCTAGTAAAAGTATAGAGGAGCTAAAATCTGAAAAAGAGGCTTTAGAGTTAAAACTTGAAGCATATAAACTTAAAAAAAAGCTTATTGAGATGGAGAAGTTTTTTGAGAAAGAGAGATTGAAGAGAAAAGAGCGTTTAGAACATGAGAAGGCAGTAATAAAGTTAAAAAAGGATTTGCGTACAAAAAGAAAAAGAGTAACCTATGGTCACTCTCATGCAGGTTAGCGTTATTGAACTCAGGTTTTTAAGTCCAAAAATCGTATAATTGAGCTAAAAATACAAAGCTTATAATGCAACAGAAAACAACTCAATTATCACTTAAATCATATTTGGACTTAAATCAGTTATTAAGCATATATAGAGGTTCTCATGAGGAGAATAGGCTCTTTTCTCTATCTCAAAAAAAGAGAGACTCTGTAGCTATTCTATTATCTTGGTTAGAAAAAAATTTATATAGGGTTACTAGTGAATTAAATTCTACTAAGTATCTTCACTATTTAACTATTTTCTCTTCACTATTTGGATTTATAGCTCTTATTTTAGGCTTTTCAACAGGGTTTGCTCTACTATCATACTCTGGTAGTGAACCTGTTAATGTGATTTATCTGCTTTTAGTTATGGTAGGATTGCCACTTTTGAGTATGTTGCTCTCTTTTCTATCAATAGTTTTTGGTAATAGAGGAGCTAATTTTTTTGCACATCTCTCTCCTTTGTACTATTTAGAAAGAGTTGTTAATGTTTTACCTTTTGCTAAAGATATAGAGCTCTCCTCCTTGCCTTTCTCTGCAACCTTAAGTAAGTGGATATTTCTACAAAGGGTGCAAATCTTCTCTTTTCTCTTCTCATTAGGGCTTTTTTTGTCTTTAGTTATTATGATAATATCCAAAGATATTGCTTTTGGTTGGAGTACAACTCTACAAGTTGATGCTAAAAGTTTTCAAGCACTATTAGCTACTATCTCTCTTCCTTGGAGAGAGTTTATACCCTCTGCTGTTCCATCTTTGGAGTTAGTAGAGCTTAGTCACTACTTTCGATTGGGTAAACATCTTGATAGTAATATGATTCAAAATGCTGACAAACTTGGTGCTTGGTGGAAGTTTTTAGCAATGGCAACTCTAACTTATGCTTTGGGTTTACGACTAATTTTTTGGGGAGTTATTAGCTATCTATTTAAAAAACAACTTAAAAAAGAGTTTCTCTCTCTTGATGGAGTCTCAAAACTTATTAAAGAGTTTCAAACACCATTTGTCTCAACTCAATCACATAAAGATGAAAAGCATCTTGAGATAAAAGAGAAGATTATTCATAAGGTAGAAGAGAATGTAGATGAGGAGTATCAGGCTATATTAGGTTGGAACTTTTCAGATGAACAGTTGCTCTTAATTGAAGATAGTTTAGGTATAAAAGCTAAAATCAAAGAGCCAGTCGGAGGGAAAAACTCTTTTTTAGATGATAAGAAGATTATAGATAAACTAAAAGGAGATATACTTATTTATGTTAAAGCATGGGAGCCTCCAACTATGGATTTTATGGACTTTTTAGAAGATGTTTTAGATAACTCTTCAATTAAAAGTGTTAACATAGCTCCACTTGGAACAGTTGAAAATCAATATAAGTATACTAAAGAAGATATGGAAATTTGGTTACGAAAACTAGATAGTATAGAGTCAGATAAGTTGGGGGTAGTTAATGTCTAGTTCTTATCCTAAATTTGCTGTTGTTGGTCACCCAAATAAGGGTAAAAGTAGTATTGTAGCTTCATTGGCTCTTGATGACTCTATACAGATTGGCAATACCCCAGGAACAACACAAGTAAAAAGGGGTTTTCCTCTTAAAGTTGATGGGAAAATTGTCTATGAGTTGTTTGATACTCCAGGATTTCAAAGAGCAAGAGGTGTCTATGCTTGGTTACAGGAGCATGGAGATGTTCCTGCTAGTAAAAGAGTAGATGTTGTAAAAGAGTTTGTTTATAGACATCGTGATAACAAAAGATTTAGAGATGAGGTTGAGCTTCTTGAACCAATTATTAATGGGGCAGGGGTTATCTACGTTGTTGATGCCTCAAAACCTTATGGTGCAGAGTATGAGATTGAGATGGAGATTTTGCGTTGGTGTGGGCAACCATCTATGGCAATTTTAAATCTAATTGGAGATGATGATTATAAAGAGGAGTGGAGTAGAGCACTAGGGCAATATTTTCGTTTAGTACGTACCTATAATCCAATGACAGCAGGTTATAAAGAGCATATTGAGCTTTTAGAGAGTATGGCACAGCTTAATGAAGAGTGGACAAATCCAATTAAACAGGCTATTGAGGTACTAAATAGGCATTATGAGCTTAAGATTGAGCAGACTATAAGTACAATTTATGACTATATGATAAAAGTGCTCTCTTTTGTGCATAAACAGAAAATTAGAGGAGAAGAGGCAACACCTACAGAAAAAAAGAGGGCTAAAGAGGCTTATCGAAAAAAGATTTTAAGCTATGAGCATAAAGAGCAAGAGACTATAGAAAAAATTTGGCAACATAATAATATTAAAAAGAGTAAAGAGGAGTTGAATCTTGAAAGATGGGGACTTTTTTCTGAAGAGAGTGCCTCTATTTTTGGATTGAGTCAAAAAGAGTTAATCATAACAGGAGCTTCAGCTGGTGCTATTACAGGTGGAGGTTTAGACCTTTTAGTTGCTGGTTCATCATTTTTTTTGGGTTCGCTTATTGGTGGTGTTGTTGGTGGTGTTGGAGCAATGTATGGTTTTAATAATCTTTATGATTTAAAGGTTTTAGGACAGAGTATAGGAAAGAGAGAGTTAAGTGTTGGTCCTATTCAAAATCTAAATTTTCCCTATATAGTTTTAGGACGAGCATTATATCATGCTTCAGTTATGGCTAAACGTTCTCATGCAATAAGAGGAGCTATTGAGTTAAAAAATATCTCTTTTACAGAGGAGATAATATCTTCTGAATCTCGAAAAATCTTAGAAAAGGTACATATTAAACTTAGAAAAGGAAAAGAGATTTCAAAAGATGAGCAAGAGGAGTATAAATCTACTCTTCATAAGAGTTTTTTGAAGTTGTTAGATTGATTTAATATTTTTAAAATATGGGAGATTTTCCCTGAAAACACCCTATTATTCGTTCTATCTTCTCATTAAGTTGTGTGGTTATTTCATAAGATATAGTCTTAAGTTGTTTTCCTGCAATTAGGGCATTGTCAAATATACACACTTCATCTTTAGTAGACTCTAAAACAATATAGTCCATAGAGACACGACCTAAAATTGGTAAGCCTTCTGCTGTAATAAATGGCTCAAAGCTGTTACTTCTCATCCACCCATCACCATAGCCTAAGTCGTAAGTTGAGACAGTCATATCTCTTGAAGCTATAAATTGACCACCATATCCTACTCTTTCACCCTTTTTTAATCTTCTAGTTGAGACTTTTTTTGCCCAAAGAGAGAGAACAGG
>JALWNF010000073.1 GCA_026995985.1 Campylobacteraceae bacterium | reverse complement strand
TAAAACCGTTATTTGAGAGGATAATGTCAACCAAGTTTTTACCTACATCGTGAACATCACCTTTGACTGTACCTATAACTAAAGTGGTATCGGTCTCTTTCTCCTGTTTTGTAAGGTATGGGTTAAGATAGTCAACTGTAGCTTTCATAGTCTCGGCAGATTGGAGCACAAAAGGGAGTTGCATCTGACCTGAACCAAAAAGCTCTCCTACTACCTTCATGGCATCTATTAAAATCTCATTAACAATCCTATCTGGGTGTATCTCGTGTCGTACTTTCTCTACAAGAGGTATCATACGCTCTTTATCACCGTCCATAAGTAGCTTTTTAATCTTCTCTTCGCTACTCATCGCCTCAAAGGCCTCATCTGCTCCATCATCATCTATCTTGACATCAGAGAAGTGTTCTATAAACTTAAATAGCGATTGGTCATCTGGAGAAAAGAGTAACTCTTCACAAATGGCAATGTCCTCTTTACTCATTTTTGAAAGAGGAATAATGTGCTTAACATTAATAATAACAGTAGTCAACCCAGCCTCTATACAGTGGTGCAAAAATACAGAGTTTAAAAAGCGTCTTGCATGGGGAGCTAGACCAAAAGAGATATTTGAAAGCCCCAAAGTTGAGCCAACCTCTGGGTGTCTTTTATGTAACTCTCTTATAGCCTCTAATGTCTGAATAGCAGCGTCACGGTACTCTTCGTCTCCTGAACCCACAGTAAAAGTTAGCACATCAAATATAAGATTTCTAGGGTCAATCCCATGAATATTTACAGCCATATCATACATACGCTCTGCTTGGGCAACTTTGTCCTCTTTGGTCTTTGCCATTCCCTTCTCATCAATAGTCAAACAGACCAAAGCTGTTCCATACTTTTTGGCTAACTTACAGATAGCATGAAACTTCTCCTCCCCATCTTCAAGGTTTACAGAGTTGATAATTGGCTTTCCACCAATGCACTTTAGAGCCTCTTCCATAGTATTGACACGTGTTGCATCTGGCATAAGTGGTAGTGGAATCTTTTGATTATAAAGCTCCATTACGGCTCTCATATCTTTTGCACCATCACGCCCTGCAAACTCAACATTTACATCTAAACAGTGAGCCCCATCTCTAACTTGAGCTTGACCAACAGTTAGTGTTCCCTCGTAGTCACCTGCTAAGATAAGCTCTCTAAAGGCTTTTGAGCCTGTAGCGTTACTTCTCTCTCCAATAAGTAGGGGTGCTGGTTTTTGAAAAAGCTCTGTTGTGTTAAAGAGTGAAGCGATGCTTGGTTCTATTTTGCCTGTAGGCTTTTTAGGTTTTATTCCAGCCACAGCTTTTTGAAGTGCATGAATATGTTGAGGTGTTGTACCACAACAACCACCTAAAAAACTCACTCCATCAAACTCAGTAAACTCCAACTGCTTTTGAGTAAACTCCTCTGGTCCCATTGGGTAGTAGGTGTAGCCTCCTCTGTTTTGAGGAAGTCCAGCGTTTGCATGAACAGAAATAGGAATGTTACAGAGTTCAGAGAGTGTTTTTAGGTGTTTTTTAACTTGGTCTGGACCTGTTCCACAGTTAAAGCCCAAAGATAGAATATCAAAAGGCTCTAAAATTGTTACAATAGTGTTTGCATCAGTTCCAATAAGCATACTTCCACTAAGCTCAATAGTTACAGAGACCATAATAGGTAGCTCTACATCTCGCTCTTTGTTGGCATCTTGACAACCATGAAGTGCTGCTTTTATCTGTAGTGGGTCTTGACAGGTCTCTAGCAAAAAGATGTCACAACCACCATCAATTAGACCTAGAGCTGTCTCTTTGTACCCTGCATACATCTCATCATAATGAATGTGTCCCAAAGAGGGCAATTTTGTCCCAGGTCCAATAGAGCCCAAAACAAAACGTGGTTTTTCAGGGGTACTATACTGGTCACAAACATCTTTAACAATTTGGGCTCCCTTTTTAGAGAGTTCATAACATCTCTTACCCATATCGTACTCATCTAGTACCCAAGGCATTGCCCCAAATGTATTTGTTTTAATGAGGTCTGCACCTGCTTTAGCATAAGCGTTATGAACCTCTCTCATAAGATGTGGAGCTGTAGCATTTAGAAGTTCATTACACCCCTCTTGTGCGACACCTTTGTCATCTAGCCATGCCTCTTTTGGGATTTCTAAGTTTTGAATCTGTGTACCTGTTGCACCATCTATTACTAGTATGCGTTCTTCTAATAGTTGTTTAATCTCTTTTGATGTGGTTGCCAATATTTTGCCCTTAATGCATTATAATATTAGATGGTGCGATGGCAATCGCACCTTACGATAGATTATTTCATTAATGGCATTGTAGCAAAAAGAGCTAAGGGTTATACCAATCCTAGCTCTTTAAATATCTCTTTAAAAATAATATTATACTCTACCAATTCATCATAAAGGAGCCCAAAGGCTTTATCTTCCTTTATCCACTCCTCTATCTTTTTTACACTATTTGCTTTCTCTTCTTCGGTTAGCTTATTACTCTTTTCAATACCCTCTTTTAGTTTTTTATATTTTGGCATTTTTTATCCTTTAATTTTATTGATTTGATGTTTATTATAGTGTTTTTTTATTTGAAAAAAGTTAAGTTATGCTACTTTAAGTTTTTTATTGAACTTTATCTTTAAATTTAGTTATAATCCTATTATGAAAAAACTAATACTATCTCTTTTGCTTATCTTTAGTGCATGTCAAGATATAGATGAGAACAAACCTCTTTTAAGTAACTCAAAAAAGAAACAACCCATTATTATTGTAAATCGTAACCGCCATTTAAATATAGCTGAGTTTTGGATAGACAAGATTGAAAAACCAGATAAAGTAATAATGACACAAAAAGAGATAGAGGAGTTTAATAATAATATCGCTCATAAAAACCATACACTAAACTACTTTAATGAGTTAAATAGTGCCTATAGTGCATCTTGGATAAAAGAGAGCATTTTACACTCATATAATGGAATCAAAAGTATTGCTACTCACTTTGAAGATGGAAATAAAATTGACTCAAAATTTTATAAAGATATTAAAAAATATTTAAACTTAGAGACTCTTAAAAATGGAGATATTCCAACAAGATTTGCCATTACAATAAACTATTGTGACCAAAAGATTGTACCAACTGATATTGAACTTCTTAAAAAGAAAAATCAAATTCACTTTGATAGAAATCAAAACTCTGCTTTAGATATTGGAACTCCTATTGCTATTTTACACAGTACAAAAGATGGTCTTTGGTACTATGGAATTGGACCTACAAGTTCAGGTTGGGTACATAGTAAAGATATTGCTTTTGGAACAAAAGAGGAGATTGGCAACTACTTAACCTCTAAAAACTTTATAGTCACAACTTCTGCTAAAACTGCTCTTAAAATTGGTGGAAGGTATCACGATTATCTTAGAATGGGTGTTAGACTACCAATGATTATGACTATTGATGATGAGACTATGGTTATGGTTCCTACTTCTGATGAAAATGGAAATTTAGTCTTGAGCAATGCAACTGTTAAGACGGCTAATGTTCACAAAGGATATCTAAAATATACACCCAAAAACATATTAACTCAAGCCTTTAAATTTTTACATCTACCCTATGGGTGGGGAGGAATGTATGGAGAGCAAGATTGCTCTAAGTTTGTGCAAGAGGTATTTGCTACTGTTGGGGTAAAACTACCAAGAAACTCAACCTCTCAATCAAATGTAGGAGATAATAAAATAGAGTTAGCTGGACTATCTAAAAGCTCAAAACATACATTTTTAAAAACATTTGGAGTTATTGGGGGAACTATTGTACACTTAAAAGGTCATATTACTCTCTATATAGGAGAGTATAAAGGAGAACCATATATTATACATACTGTATGGGGAGAGTCATCTAAACATTTTGCTCTAGGAAGAACAGCAGTTACCTCTTTAAATTTCAACAACTACTTAGAAAAAATCGACCGATTAACCAATATTACTACTTCTGAACAAAATCAATAGAGGCTTCAATATTATAAGCAGAGATAATATCTTTATTAATTGCCAACTTTAATCTCTCTCCTCGTATAATACTTCTATTAAACTCTAAAAGAAAAGGCTCATTGGTTGTAATAACTCTATCTTTTATATTATAGTTCAAACTTTTAGTATGAAAAGCAACTCCATCACTCCTTGATAACTTTACTCTTTGACTCATATAGAGCATACTATCTTTATATATTGCTCTTTTAGCAAAGATTCTATGTCCTATCTCATCAGAGACATTTACATCTTGAAAATCAATATAGTGTTTATATTTTACTGCCTTAGAAGCACCTATTGCTCTTCCTGAATTATCCGTTTTAATAGTATGAGCAAAAAAATCTTTAAACTCAACCTCTCTTTGACCTTTAGCCTCAATAGCCTCTTTTGAAGTAGGTTTAAAACCAAAAACAGCTACTAATAAAATAGCAAAAACCATCATAAGCAGATACTCTATTCTTATTGCCATAGTGCCAAGTATTCCTCTTCTAAATTCTCATAAACTATTAGTTTTTCAATCATCTCTCGAACAGCACCATTACCACCATTTTGACTCAATATGACATCAGCTATCTCTTTAACATAAGAGGAGGCATCAGCAGGGACAAATGCCAACTTTGAAGCCTTTAACATCTTAAAATCGTTTAAATCATCACCAATAGAAGCTACACTTTGCATAGTAAGATTTAGATGCTGAAGTAGCTCATCTAAAACCTCTTGTTTATTTTGGACCCCTTGAAAAAAATACTCAATTCCAAGCTCTTTAGCTCTTCGCTCTACTATCTTAGAGTTTCTCCCTGTTATAATAGCTACTTTTTTACTAAGCTTTATCCATGAAGCGATAGCGAGACCATCTTTTACACAAAAAGATTTGACCTCATCACCATTTTGAGTATATGTAATCTTACCATCTGTTAAAGTGCCATCAACATCTAAGACAACAAGCTCTATAGCCATTAGAGAACACCTTTTGTACTTGGAATACCTGCATTTTCATTAATAGTTACTCCACGTCGAAGGGCTACAGCCAAAGCTTTAAAAGATGCTTCTATTTTATGATGTCTGTTTGTTCCACGATTACAGACAATATGCACTGTCATAGATGCATTAAAGCTTAAGGCTCTAAAAAACTCTTCTACCAACTCAACATCAAAAGTCCCAACTTTGCCCTCCATTGGCATCTCATATACTAAAAAGGGACGATTAGATATATCTAAATCACAAGTTACTGAAGCCTCATCCATTACTACTGTAGCATTTCCATAACGCTCAATATTTTTAATAGGATATAGCTCTTTTTTAAGTGCTTGACCAATAACAATACCTACATCTTCAACAGAGTGGTGGTCATCTATGTGGATGTCACCTTTGCATGTGACTTCAAGATTTATATGGGAGTGTTTAGCAAATGCCTCTAACATATGGTCAAGAAAGCCAACACCTGTATCTATTTTAGAGCTACCTTGACCATAGAGTTCGAGTTTTACAGAGATTTGAGTCTCTTTTGTCTCTCGCAAGAGTTCTATCATATCAATATCCTATTATAAAAATAGGATATTTTACCATATTTAAACTATCTTCTTACAAGAAATGCATCACTTATTGCATATCTTTGCATAAATGCTTTAGCCTGTCCTTTAGAGTGAAAACCATATATACGTACACGATGAATAGGAGCACCATCTTTTATTCCAGTTTCAATCTTAACACTATATTGACTTGATAGTAGACTATATTTTCTAGCAATTTTTTTTGCTCCAGAGTAATGCCTAAATGCTCCCACTTGAATTGTTGTATCAGAGGTTAATTTAGTATTAAACGAATCTTTTGATGAGTTAATATAGTTTTGTTTTGGTGTTATTTTTACAATATTTTCTGAATTCTTAGTATAGTAAGTATCAGATGGACTAACAACATAATCATAAGCTCCATAACTTTGTGTATCTATAGTATTATCAATATAATTAGGTATTGAGCCATTCTCTCTATATTCTATATAACTTCTCTTTGTATTAGAGTAATTATAACTAATATACTCCTCTTTTGAGTTAGAGTGATTAGGCTGTATACTTTTTATACCTATATCAGAAGCATAACAATCGGGGCACTCCTTTCTCTCTTGACTAATATCTTTCCAAGTTTTAGACTTTTTAACATTACTGTTTGTTTTAGTTTTAATAAAAGAGTTTTTTTCTAAACTCTTCTCTGCTATACACCCACTCATCATAAGTGCACCTACTGTACTTATGAGTATCAACTTATTATTAAATATAATATTCATTCTTTTTACCTCTACTTTAATTAAAAATTTATATAACTATTTTTACTATAAAAATAATTCCTAGGTATGATATTTTTTGCATAAGTTCTATAAAAGAGCGGAACTTTAGATGTAGGAATATTGACCATATATCCTCGTTTAAAAGGTACTCGTCCTCTCTTCAAATGAGCATTGATTTTTTCTAAATAGTAACTATCCATATGCAAAATAGATGCTAGATTAGCTAAGCTTTCTCCAGCACGAACTCTTACAGGAGTGATACTATCTCTATTAATTTGATACATCATCTCCCCTAATCGGTCATCATTTTTAAAGAGATAGTTTTCACCAATCATTGCCATTAGAAGAATCTTTTTAATATACTTTTTTGTCTCAGCTTTAATGTAGTTATTATTAGACGAAATCAAAATACCTAAATCTCTTGTTCCTGCTCGTGCTATAGCTCTATTTACACAACCCTCTCCACAATTATATGCCATAGTTGTCAAATACCAAGCACGAAGATTACGATTTATTTTGTAAAGATATTTAATTGCAGAATCTGTTGCACGAATTGGGTTGTATCTTTCATCTACACTACTATTAATTTGAAGATGAAACTCTTTTTGAGCTGTATTGAGTGTAAACTGCCAAAGCCCACCTGCACCTGTACGAGAGGTTGCTTTAGGGTTAAACTCAGACTCAACCATAGATATATAGAGAAAAATAGGTGAAATATCACGCTGATACATCATCTCTTTAATTGTAGGGATAATCAAACCACCTCTACGTACAGCTTTAATAAAACGTCTCCTATACTCTCTCTTATTTACTTGAATAAAATGTTTAAATTCAGGGTTATCAATAAAATTTTCATCTATATCAAACTCTGTTAAAACATAAGAGTAAGATGGAAACTCAGAACGTATATCTGAATGAGCAAAGGAGCTCAAAAAAAGTGACACTATTAATACTTTATATAAATTCATATTTAATCCTTATATATAAGGATAATTATATTGCCACAAATATTAAAGTATACTTAAATTAAAAAATTATATAAAAAAAATAATATCAATAAAAGCTTATAGAATATCTATTTTTATTTTACCTTTGTAAATAGCTTAAGAGCATTATTTGTTGTATATATCTCTAACTCACTCTCTTTTTCATTTGATAATTCAGCCATTTTAGCTACTACTAATTTACAATAAGAGGGCTCATTTCTTTTCCCTCTATAAGGATGTGGAGTTAAATATGGAGCATCTGTCTCTACAATAAGTCTCTCTTTGGGAATTTTAGGATAGACATTAATAAGCTTACGTGCATTTTTAAAGGTTAAAACACCACCTATACCATAGTAGAAGTTTCTCTTTGATAATTTTAAAAGAGACTCATCTGCATTATAGCAGTGAAGAACACCCCCCTGCTCTCCTGCATACTTCTCTAAAAGCTCTAAAGAGTCAGCAGAAGATTCTCTAATATGGACAATTAGTGGTAATTTAAACTCTTTTGCTAATAGTATTTGGTCAACAAAGACCTCTTTTTGTAATTTCTTTTCTACTTCAATCTCCTCTTTTGACTCAGGCAGACGAAAGTAGTCTAAGCCACACTCACCTATAGCAACACACTTTTGGTGGGTAACAAACTCTTCTAAAAAATCTCTATTATAATTTTGAGCATCATAGGGGTGAACACCAACAGCAAAGAAAATTTCATCATACTCTTGGCTTAATTCAATAGCTCGGTTAAGTGTCTTTGGGTCAGCACCAGGAATAATAAAACGCTCAACTCCATTAGCCTTAGCACGTTCTATTACTTCAAGTAAATCTTCTCTGTATCGTTCATCATCTAAGTGACAATGGGTATCTATTATCATTAAAATCCTTTAAAATTTTAAAGAATTTTAACATATTAATAAGGAAAGATTATCTTCTATCCTTTATATATTCAGAAATAATCTCTTTTCTTAACTCGTTAGTATACTTAGAACTATCTAAAGTAGACTCATCTACAAGACTACTTATGGCACTAGCTAAACTCATATGTTTTTTTACTATCTCTTTTGATTTTAATGTAGTAGGTTTACTATTTTGTTTAGAATCATCTAAAACATCTACCTCCATGCTCTCTAATGCAACTAAATACTCATCATCTCTACTCTGAATAGAGTCTCCTTCACTACCTATCTCCAAAACTTTTTGACTCAACTGACTATTATCTAGCAAGTTTTTAGAGTGCTCTTTAGTACTTACTATTTTTTGAACTTCTTGAAATAGGTCTTTTTTATAGTATATAAAGCCTAAAGAGAGAAGTACTGCTATAGTTGTAAAGAGTAATACTTTAATAAAGAGCCTTTTTTTGTTTTCTCTATATTTATAAGCATGAATACTAGCTCCTCTAATTGCCTCTTCATAATCACTATCTGTTGCAAACATATCTACTCCTCCTTAATTTTTACAATCAATTAAAATAACTATAGTAAATAAATAAGCAACAAATATGAAATTTTCATAATATTTATTAATTAATATGAAGTTCTTATTTTTTGACCAACATAAACAGTTGAAGAGTCCTCTGATGTATCTTTATTATGCTTTATAATCTGACGAAATGCCATTGAATTACCATGATATTTCTTAGCTAAAGATGAGAGAGTATCATCTTTTTTAGTAACAACTTGGTTATCAATTGCCTCTTTATCTTTTCTATCTAACTCTTTAGAGATAGCTGATTCATATTTTGATTTACTTTTTCTAACTATCTCTTCCATTACTTGATTTATCTCATCTCTTAACTCAGCTTGTTTATTAATAGTAGAGCTCCCTACACTATCCTCATCATCTGGATTATCTAAAATAACCATCAACTCCTCATCACTATAATCAGAGTCAGTTGATGTATGTGTAGCACTTAAAACAGCAGTTTTTCTCCCAAAGATATTTTCAGATAAATAGTTGCTATCTTGTGTAAAATATAAAAAACCTACAACTGCTAAAGCTAAAAATAGAAGAAAATTTATAAATATAAGTATACCTCTTCTATCTTCTCTATCTATCATATTAATTTGTGCATCTTTAGTTGCTCTTAAATACTCATCTTGACTACCATACATTTTAAACTCTTCTCCAAAATATTTTAATAAAATCTTAACAAATATTTTTATAATAAAAGTTTAAAATATTAATTTTTTATTAAAAAATATATATACTATTCTATTTCTATGATAATTATTAAGAAAGTAGTTTTTCTGCAAATAGTCGAGCCTCTTCATTTGACCTCTCACCTCCTATAATTCGAGCTATCTCAGTAACTCTTCCTCTCTTATCAAGTATAGTTACTGAACTCTTATCTTCAAATTTAGATACTAGAAGATGTTGGGTGGCTTTAGAAGCTAAATGTGGCTGATGAGAGATAGCAAAAATTTGGTATACTGAAGCAAGTTTTGAAATCATATTTGCAATAGCTATAGACTCATCACCAGAAACATTTGCATCTATCTCATCTAATATTAGCACTCCACTCTCTTTAACTCCAGAGAGAGACACAACCATCAATGCTAAACGCACACGATTAAACTCACCTCCACTAAGAGTAGATGCAGTTGAACCATTTAGATTAACCTCTACTACATCTTGACCTGTACTAGTCAACATCTCTGAAGTAAAAACAAACTTTAACTCAGGAAGTTTTAACTCTGCTAAATATCGTTTTAGCAGTTTCTCTAGCTCTTTAGCTTTAGCCTTTCTTGCAAAAGAGATTTGACCTGCTAAGGTATTAAGCTCCACTATTTCCATCTCTAAAAAAGACTCTAACATACTTTTGTCTTGCTCAATATTTAGATAACCCTGTAACTCTTGTCTCTTTATTGCTACATACTCAAGTGCCTCCTCTATGCTACCATATCTATTTTTTAAATATGAGATTTTCTCTAACCTATCTAACACCTCTTCTATATTAACTTCAGCTAACTCCTCTGATAGAGTCTCAACCTCTTCAAAATCAGCACGAAGCTGGTTCATAGCCTCTAAAAAAGTAGTATCATCTCTATCTAGCAATCTATATACCTCAGCAACTGCCTCTTCAAAATTAAAGATACCATTAGCAAACTCGATAGCCTCATTTACTTTATCAATACGTGAGAGTTGTTGTTTAACCCTTAAAAGCTCCTTATCTTCTCCTACTTTAGGGTCTATACTCTCTATCTTCTCTATCTCAAACTCTGTAAACTCTATAAGTTCAGCAAGTTTAGCTTCATCTTGTTTTATCTTTTGAAGCTCTTCTAGTTTTAGTTTGTAGTTAGCATAGCGTTTAGAGTACTCTTTAAAAAGCTTTTTAAAACTTTTATCTTTTGCTATAAGTTCATTGTCTATGAGTTTTAGTAAATCTCTACTCTCAAAACAACTCTTGTCGCGAACAGATAAAAACTGAACATAAGGAGAGAACATCTCTTTTAAAACCCTCTTGGAGATATTTTGTCCATCAATAATATAACGCACTTTCTCTCTTTTTAGACTTTTAAGAGTTATCTCATCTTCTAAATCAAAATTTTCACTCTTTAAACTTTTAGGTCTATCTAACAATATCTCACATAAAGATGCTTTTGCAACTCTATAGCCAAATGTAGCAAGAATACTATTCATAAAAAGTGACTTACCTGCTCCAGATGGTCCAGAGATAACCACTAAACCTTTCTCTAACTCTAACTCTATTTCATTAAATGATATTAAATTTTTAATATAGACTCTCTTTATCATTATTCGTCATCACCCCAAGATAGTTTTTCTCTAAGTACACTAAAATAGTTTCTCTCTTTTTTATGTAAAAGTTTTGCTCCTATAGCGGCACCATTAATGACCAATACCTCACCTGCCTCCATCTCATAAGCATCTTGACCATCTACCATTACAATTACTTTATCTTTAGGAGAAGAGAAATCTATAGTAAATTGTGCAGGTAAAACTAAAGGTCGCTGTGTTAAAGAGTGTGCTGCAATAGGAGTCATAATAAATGCTTGAGTTAAAGGATACATCACAGGTCCTCCTGCTGCTAGATTATAGGCAGTTGAGCCTGTTGGTGTAGAGATAATCAGCCCATCACCACGGTAAGTGTTAAACCACTCACCATCAATAGATGCATCAATTTTTGCCATATGAGAGATAGTTGGACGAGTTACAACTACATCATTAAAGGCATGAAATTTTTTACGACCATTAGATGTCTGAATATATCCATCTATCATCATACGGTCATCTATTCTATAGTTATCAATTAACAAATCATCTAAAAAGGTATCTACTTCTGATATACGTACATCAGCTAAAAAGCCCAAAGTTCCAGCATTGATTCCAAGGACAGGCTTATGGTATCCGTAACTTTTCCTTACAAGTGAAAGTAGTGTTCCATCACCTCCTAAAGATACTAAAAAGTCTGAACGTCTACACAACTCATCAAACTCTATACCATCTGAGAGACCAAACATTTCACTTGAGTGGTCTACTAACAATACCTCAATTTGCCTAGATTCAAACTTCTCTTTTATCTTTTCATATATTGGTAAAATCTCTGGAGCTTCAGGCTTTATCACAAAACCTGCAACTTTAGTTTGTGTTAATTTTTCATCACTCACTAATATTCTCCTACTAATTATAACAGTAGAATATCATAAAATCACTTGTGCATTCTCTCTATATATTAAATTATTATAAAATTCAAGAAAAAAACACCTATAATTACAACAATAAAATTTAGGAGAAGAGATGCTTAGATATGCTCCATCACCAATTGGTGAAATGCATTTAGATAGCTTACAAATTGCCATTGTTAACTACCTAGTAGCACAACAAAAAAATGAGAAACTCTTAGTACGTATAGAAGATATCAATGTAGATAAGATGGAAGAGGGAAAAGATACAGAGATTATAATGATTTTAGAGAAGTTTGCTCTAAAACATGACTCTGTATTTCACCAGAGTGAACACCTAAACCTATACCAAACTTTAGCACTTCGTCTACTCAAAGAGAAAAAAGCTTTTATTTGCCAATGTCAAGATGAAAACTCATCTTGCTCTTCAGATTGCAATAGATTAAACCAAGAGGAGTATAAAGAGCTTAAAGAGAGTGGTAGAGCTTTTATTATTCGCATTCAAAAGAGTGGAGATATTGATGATTTTGTTATCTTAAAAGCAGATGGAAAACCAAGTTACAACTTTGCTTGTGCTACAGATGATATGATGAGCGATATTGAGCTAATTATTCGAGATAAAAAATACCTTAATGAGACAGCAAAACAGAACTATATAAAAAATCTATTAGGGTATGATAAAGAGGCTAACTATATTCATATAGCTACACTAAAAGATACTCCATCTATAAAGTCACTTTTTGAACAAGGTTTTCTACCAGATGCTATTTTAAACTATCTGATTCTTGAGTTAAACCCAAATGCTCCAAAAGAGATATTTAAACTTCCTGATGCTATTGAGTGGTTTAGTTTAGAAAATATTCCAACAGAAGCAAAATATTTCGATTTTGAGAGACTACAGTACCTAAACCGAGAACATCTAAAGCTTATTGATGATAAACTTCTCTCTACACTTTTTGGATTTGCCGATGCCAACATTGGTAAACTTGCAAAAGTATACCTTAATGAGTGTAACACAATAGATGAGCTAGAGAAGAAGGTACGAACTATCTTTCAGCCAAAAGATTTCTCTAGTGAACATGGCAAAATAATGAAGATGCTTTCAGAGTTAATCTTTGAAGCACCCATTATAGATAATTTTGATGAGTTTGAAGATTACCTTATCACTAAAAGTGGACTTAGTAGAGATGAACTTGAAGAGCCACTACAACAACTCTTAACAGGAACAGCCCATGGAGCTAAGTTAAGTGAGATATATCCATACATTAAATCTTATATATTGGAGGTAGCATCATAATGGATTTTCTACTACAACCTATAGTACTTTTTATTCAGATATATATTTGGATTGTTATTATCGCTACTATTTTATCTATGTTACAAGTTGACCCTCGTCAACCTTTTGTTGAGATACTACATCGTCTAACTGAACCAGCATTTAGTTTTATTCGTCAAAAGATGCCATTTACAGTTGTAGGGGGTATCGATTTATCACCTTTGGTTCTTATTATAGGGTTACAACTTCTAAGTAGCCTACTAACAGGTAATATATTTATTGCTATTGTAGGTATTATAAGCTCTCTTATATACTCATATATAATACTTATTATCATATCAGCTATACTATCTTTTGTGCAGGTCAATCCATACAATCCTATTGTTCAAATTATTAACCGTTTAACTAACCCTCCACTAAGATTTGTTAGAGAGAAACTACCTTTTGTAGTCATAGGTGGGATTGACCTCTCTCCTTTAGTTGTTATTTTTGCTCTTCAGATTCTTGCTGGTCTGTTACAAAAGATAACATTTGCACTATTGGCATTTTAAATGAAATATCTTCTACTCTCTTTACTTTTAAGTTTAAATCTGTGGGCAAAGACCCACAATCTAAAAGAGATAGAAGCCATGCCAAGCTCTTATGCAAGAGATTATTACATTTGGCGTTTTATCTCTGAAAAAAAAACCTCTAAAAAAGAGGCTCTTCAAGCCTATAAATTAATAAAAAGAGAGAACTATAAACTAAAAAAAGCTATTCATAAAAAGTTAGGCTATACCCCCCATACAGATAAAAAAAACTCAAAAAGAGACCCTAAAAACTTTATTATATACCCTGCTACAGCCTCTAAAAAGAGTAAAAAAGAGCTTAAAAGACTCTATAGAAAAATTAAAAAACAGGGTAAATACTCAGATACATTAAAAGTCATGAGTGCCGATGAGCCATTTAAAGTTTTAAGTAAACAAAAAGCCTCAATACAGTGCTATATATTTAATGGAGTAACATCTAAGTACCGAAAAAAATATTTTAATAAAGCCTTTAGCCCTCAACAACTTGAACTTCTTATCCATGAAAAGCAGTTCAATCAAACTATTTATAAAGTTGTAACTACCCATGCTCTTCAAAAGATAAAAGAGTCACTTGTTTTTCTAATAAAAGATAATAATCTTAACTTTGAGTCCAACTTTCTACTTGCTATGAATGCTCTAGAGTTTAAAAACCCAGAAGTTGCTCTTAACTTTTTAAAAATTGCTAGAAGAAAGACAGACTATCAAAAGAAGCTTGACCAAATAGACTTTTGGAACTATCTTATTACTAAAGATAAAAAGTATTTAGAGCAACTTCTTAAAAGCTACGATATAAACATCTATACTCTACGTGCTAGAGATATTTTAAACAAACCATATCCTAAAGTAGTTATTCCAAAGTTTCCATTTAAAAAGATTGAAGGTTTTGATATAACAAATCCTATAGATTGGGAGAAGCTAAAAATTGAGATGAAAAAAAATCCTAAAAACTTAGAAAAACTTGCTCAAAAATATAAATCTTCTGAGACATTAGGAATCTATTGCTATATAAAAGAGAAGGAGAGTAAATATAAAACACCTTACTACCCCATGCCATACCCTATAGCAATGTATGGTTTAAGCAAAGAGAGAAAAGCCCTACTCTATGCTATTGCAAAACAAGAGAGCCGTTTTATACCAGCTTCAGTCTCATCAGCTTATGCTTTAGGAATGATGCAGATTATGCCCTTTCTTATTAAACATCTATCTAAAGAGAGAGGTAAAAAGATAGACTTAGATGAGATATTTAACCCATACACAGCCATAAACTATGCTAACCAACACCTTAACTACCTTAACAAATGGCTCTACCACCCTCTATTTATTGCTTATGCTTACAATGGAGGAATAGGCTTTACTCGACGTACATTAAGAAGCTCTCATCTATTTAAAAATGGAGAGTATGAACCATATCTTAGTATGGAACTTATAGATTATAAAGAGACAAGAGAGTACGGTAAAAGAGTATTGGCTAATTATGTTCTCTATTTGAACCTATTAGGGGGTCAAATAAAGGTTTCTGACCTTTTGAAAAGTTTAGTATATCCCTCCCAAACCGATCGCTTTCGAAAATAAGGTGAAAGTTATTTTTATTGGTCTTTTTAAACTTAACTTTATAGTAGGTACTCCAATTATCAACCATAGGCATCTCATAACGTAGAGGATCATCTTTATCAAGCTTCTTAATCTCTATTGGTTCTAAACCATCAAGGGTCAAAGAGTAACCTTTAGTATTAAACTCATTTTTTTTACTATTTGTAATATATACCCCAACAAAAAAGTACTCACCATCTTTTAGTTCATCTTTAAAACGTTTTTTACAAGGACGATTTTCAAACACAGGATTTAAATAGGTAGCAGTCAAAAGAGCTTTTGTCTCAAAAGATGCCATTAGTTGAGCCTTTTGTGTGTTAAGAAGTGCCTTATGGTAGACCTCATCTTTGGTAAATAGTTGTTCAAAATCTGACTTATCTTGAATATTACACTCATCTTTTTTCTGAGAACACCCAAACACCACTAAAGCTAAAGCCAAAAGTAAAACTCTCTTATACATTAAAAACCGACCTTTATTTAAATTGATTCATTTTAACATATTTTCTATAAACATTAATGTATAATTCTCTCTATATAAGGAGTCTTATGAAACGTTTTGCTGTTGCTTTTACAGGGCCATCTGGCTCAGGAAAGACTACACTTGTTGAGAAGCTCTCAAAGGAGCTTATAAAAACAAGAGAGGTTGCCATAATTAAACATGACCCAAAAGACAAAGCCATCTTTGACACAGAGGGAAAAGATAGTTATAGATTTTCACAAACAGGTGCAGAGGTAGTTGTAGCTTCACCTACTCGTACCACCTACTTTTCTAAACGACAAAAAGAGCTAGATGAGATTGTGCAGATGCTTAACCATTTCGATATTTTATTAGTAGAGGGGTTAAAAACATTGCCTCTTCCTCGTATTGCTATCTTTAGAGGTAGTATTGAAGAGAGCTATCTTTCATGTAGTGAAGCAATAGCTGTTGACAATAGTGTAGATTTAACTCAATATAAGATTCCTAAAGAGATTGATATTTTAGATTTAAACAACACTCAAGAGATTATTGAGTGGATAGATAAAAATGCAAAGAGCGTATAGTAAGGATAGAGATGAACGATATATTTGAAACCATAAAAGAGATTGCTTTTAAGATTGACAATGCCATTAAAACAGAGGAGCTTGGTTACTCTGACTCTGAGAACTCATCAGGTGAAGAGCAACTTAAACTTGACGTGCAGTCTGACCTTATTATAGAGAAGGCTTTTGCCTCTGTAGCTTCAGTTAAAGCCTTAGTTAGTGAAGAGAAAGAGGGAGTTTTAGAACTCTCTAAGAGTGGAACTTATACTGTCTGCTACGACCCACTAGATGGCTCTAGCCTTGTCGATGTTAATCTATCTGTAGGTTCTATATTTGGAGTTTATGAGGGTGAGTTGGAGGGTAAAAACCTTGTTGCCTCTGCTTATGTGGTCTATGGACCAAGAATTGAATTGGTTATTGCAGGCCGAAAAGGAGCACCTAAACTCTACCGTGCTATAGGTGATGAGTTTAAGTTTATATCTGAAATCCAAATGAGAGAAAAAGGGAAGCTCAATGCAAGTGGAGGAACCCAACAGTATTGGGCCAACTACCACAAAGCTTTTATAGACAAGCTCTTTGCTGAGGGTTACCGTCTACGCTACTCTGGTGGTATGGTTCCTGACTTGCATCAAATTATGCTAAAAGGTGGAGGGCTTTTCTCTTACCCAGCAACTACAGACAAACCAAATGGTAAACTAAGACAGCTCTTTGAGGTTATTCCTTTTGCTCTTATGTATGAACAGGCAGGTGGAGAGGCTATTAATGACAAAGGAGATAGACTCCTAGAGCTAGTTCCAAGCCACCCACACGACACAAGCCCATGTTTCTTTGGAAGTCACTACGAAATCTCTGCTCTTCGCAAAGCTTATGGAATAGAAGAGTAAACCATGAGTAACGAACTCTCACTAGATGAATGGGAACTAGCTCTAAAGCAGAAAAAAAAAGAGCTAGAGGCGTGTCAACTTCAAGAGCAAGTTAAATCTTGTCTTAAGTGTCCTAAACTTCTAAATTGTGAAACTCGTGATGCTTATGTTCATGCTGTCTACAGTAGTATGAACAAAGGTGCTGGAGGTGGGTTTGAGTTTTAATTATAAAAAAACAAAGGCTCAAATATGTTAAAAAGTTTCTGGTTTTGGACACTAGTAGTTTTTATAGCCATACAATTTTTCTCTTTAGATATACCTGCTAAACTTCCTATAAAAAAAGAGCAAGAGCTACAAGCTCCTCCTAAAGTAATAAGCATCTTAAAGAGGTCATGTTACGACTGTCACTCCTCTGAAGTTAAAGCACCATGGTACTACAATATTGCTCCCATCTCTTGGTTTACACAACTTCATGTAAAAAGGGCTAGAGATGTTATTAACTTCTCTAAATGGAATAGCTACTCTAAAGAGAGACAGTATAAACTCTTAGATAGACTACCTAAATCTCTTCTTATTCGTATGCCTATGCCATCTTATCTATATATGCACAAAGAGGCTACTCTTACACAAGAAGAGAAAAAAATACTTACAAAATGGGCAAAAAACTTAAAAGAGAAGATTAAATAGGATAAATATTGTCCTATTTAAAAAAAATTCTGCTATAATGCACCTATAAAATTTTAAAATAGAAGGATTGACATGCCAAAGATTAACAAATACCAAGACATCTCAGAAGTAGATAGAGAGGCAAAAAAAGACCTCATAGACAGACACTCACCATTTATTATCTGTGCCGATACAGCAACTGCTGGTGAGCCGTTTGAGGTAACAGTTAAGATGGGTCAAGAGTATACTCACCCAGATGACTTTGACCACTTTATTGAGTCTGTAACACTATACAATGGTGACACAAAACTAGCACAAGCCATTTATGTTCCTGGAACTCTTGGAAATGTAAAAGCTCATAACACTACTACATTTACAATTATTCCAACAGGAAAAAAACTTAAACTAGTAGCACATGGTTACTGCACAAAGCATGGTATCTGGGAAGGTACTCCTGTAGAAGTTACAGTAAACTAAGTCCCCTCCTCTAAAGACAAGGTTCAATACCTTGTCACTACTCTATTTTTCCTCCATAATATCTTTATAACTTTAAATCTATTTTGCTAAAATTCTCATAGATACTTTAAAATAAAAAGGCTACAAGATGAAAAAAATAGAAGCAGTCATAAAACCATTTAAACTAGAAGATGTAAAAGAGGCATTAGTTGAGGCAGGTATTGAGGGAATGACCGTCTCAGAAGTTAAAGGGTATGGAAGACAACAGGGGCATACAGAACTTTATAGAGGTGCTGAGTATATGGTTGAGTTTATTCCAAAAATAAAAATAGAGATTGTGGTTAGTACTGATGAGTATGCACAAACTGTTATAGATATTATAAAAGAAAATGCCCTTACAGGAAAAATTGGTGATGGAAAAATATTTGTTTCAGATATTACTAATGTTATTAGAATTAGAACAGGAGAAGAGGATGAAGAGGCTCTATAGAGCTTCTTTATAAGATTAATGAGATAGTGAAACTACCATTGAGTCTTTACTACTATATAGAGCAGAATTATCTTCTGCTACAATAATATCTTGAGGAAAAACATACCCATCTTCATGAATAGAGTTTATCTCTCCTAATTTTATGTTATCTGAATAGAAAATAATAGGAAAAGAGTTACATTTAAACTCATTATTACTAGAGAGTGGAGTTATTTTATTGTCGCACTTATATTTGACTTTCTTCTCAAATACACTTACAAAATGCCCCACATGTAATGCTGTTTTATCACTTTTAGATTCTGAATTTGAATTTGAACACCCTCCAAGAATCATTGTAAAACCTATAAAAGAAGAGAAAACTAAATAGTTAAGAGGTTGTCTCTTTTCCATACTAATCCTTTATATTTTACATCTTATATAGTAGTTATATAATATAAAATATAAATTATAACTTAAAATATTTATTTAAAATAAGATTTTAGATAAATTGTGTATTTTATATTTAAAATTAATAATTTTGAAACTAATTAAAACTTATTTTCATAAATTTTCATCTTGAACACAAAAGTGTAAATCTCCATAGGAGTCGATTATAGAGACCTTATCTTTAGCACTTGAACCAATAATTCCAAGATAGTATTCATTATTTATAAAGTATTGATACCCTCCATAGTTATGGCGAAGATTATCAAAGAGAGCCATAGGTACAAAACTAAATAGTCAAAGTTGATAGAGAAGAAGATGGGAGATAGAGACACTCTTTTCTGCTTTTAAAATTAGAGATTTTAATCTTAAAGAGACACACCTATCTGCTAATCATAAAATAGATTCTCTTATTACTATTTTAAGTTTAGCTTTTGTTTGGTGTCATACTATTAGTGAGTAGATAAATAGTAAAAAGGCTATCATTTTCTTAGATAAAGCATAAATTATATCTATTTGGAGTCTAACCTATGGTATCGAAAAAAACATTTTTTTCTATTATAAAATTACACTTTGAATTTAAATTCAGGATAATTTTCCTTATTTTCTGAAACGTTTAAAGACTCTCTCAAAGTCAATACTTCCACCACACTCCAAATCATCAAAATTCATTACTTCATTGGTAAAATCATCTACTTTGTCAAATTTACCATTTTTTAATTTATAAACTTTTGCTTTTAAATCATTTGGATAAACAATAATATAATAGGGAACTTTTTCATTTTCATAAAGTTCAAACTTTGTAACTTCATCACGTCTTGCTGTACTTTTTGAGATAACCTCTACTACAATCTTAGGTGGTTTGGTAATGTACAAATCATTTGGTTCATTACAAATCATTACAACATCAGGCTTTACAACAGTTTCATCACTTATTTTCCAGTCTTGTTCACAAATAACAATACACTCATTACATTCCAAACTGTTAGAGAGTTCAACTAAGATTAAAGATGCTAACATTTGGTGAGTAATCATAGGACTAGGAGCCATCATCAACGGGTAACCATATATCAACTCCCACTTGCCTTCCCATTGAATA
The DNA here is from genome assembly GCA_026995985.1 of Campylobacteraceae bacterium. GTDB lineage: Bacteria > Campylobacterota > Campylobacteria > Campylobacterales > Sulfurovaceae > UBA1140. Next base: position 709 of record JALWNF010000073.1, on the reverse strand, counting down.
TAATCATTATAACTATAATATTCTATTGCACCCATTTATAGTCCTTTTACGATTTATTGAGGAGTTGATTATAACATAAATTTATTTTGTTACAAAATATCCTCTAAAATTTACTAGGGAAAAAGCAGGGGAAAAAGGGGAAAAACAGGTGAATGTAATCACCTACCCATACCTCTTAATAATCCCACTAACAGTAGATTGTGATAACCCCAATACTTTAGCCATCATGTGTTGAGAGAAACCATCTTTGTATGCTTGAACTATTTTACTATTTCTCTCTTTTATATCTGTAATATTTTCAAAAATAGCTTTTAAATCTTCCTCTTTAGGTCTTTTATCTATATTTGGTGCTTCTACTAAACTTGCTCCTCTTTTTAGTCTTTGAAGTACTGAACTATCTATTTTTGAATATAAAAATGCTTCTATTGTATCTTTATCATTTTGATAATTTTGTGCTATATAGGAGTCTTTTAAACAAAGTGGTATTTTCCCGAATTTAAATCCAAAGTGCAATTTTTTAATCTAAAAAATCATACCTCATTTTTCCTATGCTACAACTTTTTCATGAAAAACTTCATAAGTAGTTCTCCAACCTAGAGATTTTCTAGGTCTGTGATTCAGCAAATTTTCAATTTTTTTAATTTGTTTTTTGCTTATATTGTTAAAACTTGAACCTTTAGGTATATATTGGCGAATTAGACCATTAATA
>JALWNF010000072.1 GCA_026995985.1 Campylobacteraceae bacterium | reverse complement strand
TCTGCTAATACCTTAGCAATATCTTCAATTTGCAAATAACGCAACTCTACCTGCATACGTGTAGTAATGTCAATATAGTCACTACCATACCTTTTAGAAACCTCCCCAATACGTCTTGCTTGTGGGGTTGTAAGCTGTCCAGCAGGTACTCTTACTCTTAACATAAAGTCTTCACCCTTATCAAAAAGACCAAAACATTTTAGAAAGTAAGCAGAGTCCTCTTTTGCTAACCCCTCATACCCAGCTTGGGCAATCTCTTCAAGCCTTTCATAAACCTCCATTGGAGATTTAAGAGCTTTTATAGTCTCTACTTTATTTACTTTTTTACTTCGTGCTTCTAGTGCTTTTGCCAAAATAGACATGTCTACCCCATTTATGAATTAATTATCTTAATTATATTAAAAAAGTTTCAATAATGATTGAATTAATTGTATATTAATTAACCAATTTAATATAGATATTGATTATTTTTTAATCATAATTGATACTATCAAATATATAAAAAGATATTATAATTACTACATCAAATAAATAGATTAAAGGGTTACTATGGCAGGATTTAAGGCACTAAAAGGTCAAGGGCATTGGCCAACTCTATTTGCAGCATTTCTATACTTTGATTTCTCATTTATGGTGTGGACAATGTTAGGTCCACTCTCTACAGAGATTTCTGAATCTTTAGCAGTTCACGGATTTACAATAACAGCTGCTCAAAAGGCAACTCTACTATCTATTCCAATCCTTTCAGGAGCTCTTCTTAGAATTCTTCTTGGATTTGGAGTCGACAAGTTTGGAGCTAAAAAGACAGCACTTATGTCACAAGCAGTTGTTATCTCTGTTCTCTTTTATGCATTCTTTAGAGGTGAAAACATCACCTACAATGAACTTCTAGTTGTAGCACTTGGGCTTGGTTTTGCAGGGGCATCATTTGCTGTAGCACTTCCACAAGCTGGTCAGTGGTATCCACCAAAACTTCAAGGGGTTGTTTTAGGAATTGCAGGGGCTGGTAATGTTGGTGTTGTTCTTGACTTCTTGTTTGCACCAAAGATTGCTGAACTATGGGGTTGGCAAGCTGTATTTTTAGTTGGTGGGGTTCTCTCTACTATAATCTTTGTTGCCTATATATTTATGGCAAAAGATGCACCTAGCAATATCTATAAAGCTAACCCTAAAAAGCTCAGAGATTATGCTAAACTACTAAGAGATAAAGACACATGGTGGTTTAATCTCTTTTATGCCATTAGTTTTGGTGGATTTGTTGGGTTTGCTGGATACATGAAAGTCTACCTTATGAATACATATCAAGCAGATATGTCATCTTTAGGATTAGATTGGTTTAATGAGCCAAATGTTAAAGTAATTGCTGGATATTTTGGAGCACTAACCATCTTTGCTGGAGCTATTTTACGACCTGTAGGTGGAGCCGTTGCTGATAAGTTAGGTGGAATTAAATCACTATACTTCTTCTTCGGTTTTGTAGCACTCTTAGCACTAGTTAATGCTATGGTAACTTTACCATTTGCTGTGGCTATTTTAGTACTTTTCTTAATTATGGCAAACCTTGGTATGGCAAATGGAGCTGTCTTCCAACTTGTTCCACAACGATTTGGTAAAGATATTGGTATTATGACAGGTATCATTGGTGCTGCTGGTGGTCTTGGTGGTACAGCACTTATTAAGACTCTTGGTTGGAGTAAAGGTGCATTTGATGGTTACTCTGCTGGATTTATGATTTTTACAGGAGTGGTTGTTGTTGCTATTGTTGGTATCTCTTTAGTTAAAACTCGTTGGAGAACTACTTGGGGTCTTCAAGCTGGTGGTAGGATTTAATTTTTTTAGAAGATAGTAAATTGTAAAGGAGACTTCTCATGTCAAAACAGAATATAAAAACTTCAGGCTTCTCACTAGCAAAAGGAAAAGAGCTAATAGGAGATGACTACTTTGATGTAAAGACTATAGATAACTTTACCATTGCTATTGTATGCGATGGAGTAGGCTCTGCTGATGAGGGGGCTGAGGCAGCAAGACGAGTTACAAACTATCTTATGAGTAACTTCAAAAATCGTCCAAAAACTTGGAGCATTGAGAAGTCTATCAATACCTTTATAAAGTCTATTAACTCTATTTTATACAAAGAGTCTATGCTCAACTACGAACGACCTGAACTAATAACCACTCTAACTCTAGTTCTTATAGAAGGAGACAGACTCTATGGAGCAAATGTAGGAGATAGTCGTGTCTACCTTTTACGAAATGGTAAACTCTCTCAACTCTCTAAAGACCATGCTATGGAAGAGGAGGGATACGAAGGAGTCTTAACAAAAGCTATAGGGATTGATGCAGATGTGGAACCCTATTACTTTGAAAATATTGTTAACAAAAAAGACAAAATTCTTCTCTGCTCTGATGGTCTATATACAGTTTTAGATGAAGAGACCATTAAAGGTTGTATGAGTCATGGCTCACACCACATTGTTAAAAAAGCCTCTAAACTTACAGATGATAATCTACCAGATGATACCACTGCTATTATAATTGATATCTTAGATATTGACCAAGTAGAGAAGCTAAAACAGCAAGAGCTTATTATTCCACAGAGTTTGAGTAAAGGTATGGAAATAGATGGCTATAAGCTTGAGAAGTCTCTTATTCAAAACAACCGTACTTGGCTATGTTCCAAAAGAGGTCAAAAATATGTACTTAAGTTTGCCCCTGTTGAGGCATTAGATGACCCAGCAATTCTTGACCTATATGTCAAAGAGGCATGGAACTCCAACAGACTAAAAGCTGGTTTCTTTCCTAAAGCTGTCATTCCTAAAAATCGTACCTATCGCTACTATGTTATGAAGATGGTAGAGGGAGTTAACCTAAAAGAGTATCTAAAAAAGCGAAAACTATCTGTAGATGATACAGTAAACCTTGCAAAAACTCTTCTAAAGATGAGTCAATATCTACTTAAGTTTGACCTTGTTCATGGCGATATTAAGCCAGAAAATATTATGGTGAGTGAACGAGATGGAAAACATATATTTAAAGTTATAGATTTTGGTTCTATGACTGAACTATATAGTACAACCTCAAAGGCAGGAACTCCATCATACTTAGCTCCTGAACGTTTTATAGGTGAGAGTATTTGTGAATCAACAGAGATATTCTCTATTGGTGTTACACTTTATGAAGCACTTACTCAAAAGTTCCCTTATGGAGAGATAGAACCTTTTCAAAAACCTAGCTTTAAAAAAGTAATACCTATAGATAAATACAATAAAAATGTTCCTCAATGGCTCTCTTCAGTTATCTATAGGGCTATAGAAAAAGAGTCTGAGCAACGCTATAAAAACTATTCAGAGATGATGTTTGAGCTATCTAATCCAAATAAAGTAAAACCATATTTTGATAAAAAAGCCTCATTAATAGAGAGACAACCTATACTGTTTTATAAAATACTATTTACTATTTCATTTATTATAAATATTATTTTAGTAGTACTATTGTTAAGATAATTTTATACCAACTTTCATTAGTTTTTTAACATTTGAACTCTATAATTCCACTTTTTAAGGAATTAGAACTAATGGATTTTAAAATAGATAACACCGATGACAAAGCAAGAGCCTGTACTATCAAAACAGCTCACTCTACCATACAAACACCTGTTTTTATGCCTGTAGGAACAGTAGGAGCCGTAAAAGCACTTGATACTACCGATTTAGCAACCTTTATAGAGCCACAAATTATTTTAGGAAATACCTACCACCTCTACTTACGCCCTGGGGACGATGTGGTTAATAAAATGGGAAAACTTCATGGCTTTACTAAGTACCCAAAGAGTTTTTTAACTGATTCGGGTGGATTTCAAGCCTTTTCTCTTTCGGACAATGTAAAAATAGATGAGGGAGGCATTAACTTTAAAAGCCATATAGATGGGAGTAAACACTACTTTACCCCTAAAAAGGTACTTGATATTCAGTACAACTTAGGCTCAGATATTATGATGATACTCGATGACCTTGTTGCCCTACCTGCTACACAAGAGCGTATAAAAGCGAGTATTGAAAGAACTACTCGCTGGGCTGAAGAGTCTATTGAGTACCATCGTGCCAATCAAGCCGAAGGAAAAGGAGTTGACCAAAACATCTTTGCTATTATTCAAGGGGGAACCGACAGAGCCTTTAGAGAAAAATCGGCAAAAGAGCTTTGTAGCTTAGACTTTGATGGTTTTGCTATTGGAGGCTTGAGTGTTGGTGAGTCTAATCAAGAGATGTATGATACGGTAGAGTGGACAACTAATTTTATGCCAACCAATAAACCTCGTTACTTAATGGGTGTAGGAACTCCTGAAGATTTGGTAGAGAATGTAGAGCGTGGAGTAGATATGTTTGACTGTGTTATGCCAACACGAAATGCAAGAAATGGAACACTCTTTACCTCTTATGGAAAAGTCAACATCAAATCTGCAAAGTTTAAAGAGGAGAACACTCCCTTAGACCCAGAGTGTGAATGTATGGTGTGTAAAACCTACTCAAAGGCTTATCTATGTCATCTCTATCGTGCTAAAGAGATTACCTACTATAGGCTAGGCACGATTCATAACCTCTACTACTATCTCAACTTAATGAAACAGATGAGAGAAGCTATCTTAAACAACTCATTTGCTGAGTTTAAAAGAGAGTTTTATGCTAAAAGAGCATAAGGCTCTACGCAACCATCATTGGTTGAGCGTTGTAGATTCGAATAAACTCTGCTAAGTCTCTAACTGTTTTACAACCATGCTCAATCGCTACTTTTAATATATTACCATTTTTTTTCATTTTGGCTTCCTTATATTAAAATTAAATAAAAGTTTCTATTTAATTATTTATTTTATTATAATACAAAGTTGCCTAATCAAAACTTAATTATAAATAAATTTATATTTTTAAATTATAATTTTAATAAAAAATATATTTTGTTCTATATTGTTATCTCTTTAATATCAGCAATCTCCTTAAATGATTTATAGATAGAGCCTATCATATTTTTACGATTATTTTTTAAAGCCTCATCTTCTGCATTTACTAAAACATCATCAAAGTAATTATCTAGCTTTGGCTTTAGAGCAAACAGAGCCGAGAGCTTCTCCTCATAAGAGTTATACTCTTTAGATATAGTTGAGATATATTCATCATAAAGTTCACCCTCAATAGGTTCAACAAAGAGTGATTTATCTATAGTTAATTCATTGTCCAAATTAAGCTCTTTTGAGATATTTGCTACACGCTTAAAAGTAGAGAACTGCTCTTTAAAGTTATTGGTAGAGACAATACTATTGAGTGCCGATACCTTTTTAGCAATCTCATTTATATCTTGCTCACCTGACTCTAAAACAGCTGTAATTACTGATGGGTTAGCATCTAAAGACTTCTTAATACGCTCAACTATAAATGAAATCAACTTTTCAACATCATAAGGAGCATAAAGCTCATTTAACATCTCTATAATCTCTTTAGTTTTAAATGGTAAGTTGTACTCAATGACTATTCTAACAATACCATTAACAGCACGACGCAAGGCAAATGGGTCTTTTGAACCTGTAGGAGTCTTTCCAACAGAGAAGAGTCCAATAAGTGTGTCAAGCTTAATCGACATAGCTACAATAGCTGAAAATGTAGAAGATGGAAGCTCTGCACCCTCACCTACAGGATAGTACTGCTCTTTAATCGCTTGATAGACTACCTCATCTTTACCTAACGCTTTTGCATAGTAGTAGCCC
>JALWNF010000071.1 GCA_026995985.1 Campylobacteraceae bacterium | reverse complement strand
TTTTTTATTACAAAAAGAGGAATTTTAGATATATGCTCTTTAACAGCCTCTTTATCTAACTCTACACCTAGAGCTTTACACTCATCTACTGTTTTTTTTACAGCTACTTTTACTTTCTCTTCCTTTTCTAAAGAGGTTTCTTCAGCAAAAAGTTGACAATTTCTTTTAGGAATCTTTTTAGTAATAGTTACAATCTGATTGATATCTGCTGGGGAAAACCTCCCAACAAACTTCTCTGTTCTCTCTCTATCTAATTCAATACCATTCTCTTTACAATCATTAATGGTTTTATTGACAACCTGTTCATATTTTTTCTCTTGTTCTGTAAGCTCTTTTTTGGACTCTGAAATCTCTTTTTTAGCTTCTGTAATCTCTTTTTTAGCTTCAGAAGTAGGTGAAGGCTTCTCTCCTGCACATCCTAAAAATATAAGTCCACTTACTCCAATAGTTAATATTTTTTTTATATGTCTCATCAAAGTTCCTTAAATAAATTTTATAGGAATTATATCATAAATTTATAGCTTGTTTAAATCTATTACTCTATTTGCACGTGCTATACTACTTGCTCTATGGGCTATAGTAATTACTGTTTTGTCTTTAATATACTCATCAAGTGCATCTAAAAGCTTTGTCTCTGTCTCAGTATCTAAAGAGGAGGTTGACTCATCAAAGATAATTACTTTTGGATTATCTAATAGCACTCTAGCAATAGAGAGCCTCTGTCTTTGACCTCCTGAGAGTTTAGTTCCATTTTTACCAACTATAGTATCAAGTCCTTTACTAAGGCTCTTTACAAAAGTGTCAAGTTGAGCTACTTTTAGTGCTTCATAAATCTCCTTATCTTGGTACTTTTTGCCTAGTGTCAAGTTAAATCGTAAGGTGTTGTTAAACATTAACGGAGCTTGTAAAACAAACCCTACATTTTCACGAATAATCTCATAGCCTATCTCTCTTACCTCATGCCCATTATAGAACATCTCGCCCTTTGAGATGGGGTAGAGACCTATTAATATTTGAGCTAAAGTACTCTTTCCACTTCCTGTCTCTCCTACTATGGCAACCTTCTCTCCTGCATCAATAAATAGATTTATATTACTGAGAACCTCACTCTCTCCATCATAAGAGAAAGATACATTTTTAAGCTCAATAGAAGCTGTAACACTATCTTTAAATGGGTTAACCTTAGGTGGATATTTTGGTTCAACATCTAGTGCTAAAATCTCATTTAGCCTCTCAACTGAACTTTTAGCATTTAAATAGAGGTGGACAAAGTTCATCAGCTTATCTACAGGTCGCATAATAATCCAAGCATAGCCAAAGATTGCTAACATCTTTCCTATGCTCAAAGCACCTATTAAGACCATAAAGATTCCAACTGCTCTAAAGATGTCATGAGAGTAGGTAATGAGCATTCGTGAAATCTCTAATGCCATCTCACTCTTTAAAGAGAAGTTGTAGCCTCTGTCACGTATCTCTTTTGCTCTTTTGTCTATCTCTTGAAAGAAGAATTTTTCACGATTTTGCACACGAATTTGATTGTAAAGCTCTAGGCTCTCTGTTAAAAAGTTCTGAAATTGCTCAATAGCTTGATTCTCTCTTTTTTTTATCTTAGCAACTATTTTAAAGATATGCATATAAAATGATAACGCTAGAGGGTTAAGCAACAGAATAATTAGTGCTAACTGCCAATTTAGAGTCAAAATAACTATAGAGATTCCAACCAAAGTTAAAAACTCAACAACAATCGCCCCAACAGCAGAACTAACAAACTTATCGACTGTCTCTATATCTGTTATTAGCTTTGCTGACACAGATCCTGAGCCTAACATATCATACTCTTTCATCGAGACAATCTGTAGATGATTTAGTAGTCGTTTACGAATAACGTAGATTACCTCTTTGGATACCTTTGTATAGAGACGAATATGTAAAAGATTAAGCAGTAGACTCACAGCTTTAGCAACTATAGTAACAATTAAGACAATTAATATGTAGTAACCTGCTGACTCTACTGTTATAAATTTGTCAATCAGTTCAGTAATTTGACCACTCTTTCCTAAAATAATCTCATCAATCAACATAGGAATAAGTAGAGGAACAGGTAAAATAATAAGTGTTGAGATTATCGCTACAACATTAGCAACAATCAAAATGCGTTTGTGTTTATATATCTCTTTAAAAATGGATTTTATAGTTATCATAAAGGGAATATATCGAAATTCTCTTTAACTTACTATACTATATAATTCATTTTTATTAAACTTACTATTCTAAGAAATAGATATTAAAGGCAAAAAAATGAAATCTTTTAAAAATATAGTGTTAGGGGTTATATTATTAATAGCAATTCCCATATTTGGATATTTTCTTAAATTTAAGAAGGTAGATGAAGATACTACTACACACTATAATAAGGATTATAACTTAAAGATGATAAATAGTTCAAAACCTACTCAAGAGACCCCTTGGGGATTTCAGGAAATATCTCTAAAGAGTAGTATTGAGCATAGAGTAAGCAGTATATCTGAATATCAAAAATTAATTAAAAATAATACAAAAAATTATAAATGGTTAGATAATAAAGTACACATTATCCATTTTGCAAAAGGAGTTTATAGGATTCCTTTGAGTAATACTTACTATGTTTTATTGGTTCCATCTCAAACCATTATTGAGGGTGCTGGAGTAGGGAAAACTATTTTTAAGGCTGTAGCTGAAATTAGTAAAAAAGATAAGTTTCATTTTCGACGACTATTTAATTTGGAATATGCAACACATGATGTAGTTGTAAGAGGGATTAGTTTTTATAATAAGACTAAAGATAATAAATGGGGCTTATTTCACTCCAATGGCTCTTTTAATAGAGAGAATTATCTTTTTGAAAATATAGAGTTTGATGATATTTTTGGTACAATTGGGAAAAATGGTTATAGTAGTAACTTTATTACTCTTAGAGGATTAAAGAAGAGAATTGGAAATACAACAAAACGTATTAAAGATAACTTTAAAATACCTATTCCTATAGGGTATCAGTTCTATTCAGGTAATCAAAAGAATGTTAAGTTGGCTGGACAGATTGGAATAAGAGAGGGAAATGGCGTTGTCATTCATGATTGCATATTGGGAGATAATATATCTGCTACATTAGATATATACTCTAATTATGTTGAGATTGTGGGAGTTAAGTTTATAAATCCTCTACATGATCATGCCATTAAAGCACCAAAAGGAAATCATCTATATATACATGATTCATCTTTTGAATTAAATTATAATATGAAACTTATAGAAGACTCTGGTTATTGGAATCCAACATTTATTACCCATGAGATTACAAATGAAGATAGAATTTCATTGAGAAAGTGTTACCATTTTAAAAATTTAAAATTTATACGAAAATATAAAAAGATTTCAGCACTAAAAGATGGAGTAAAGATAGACTATATAGAGTCTGAGCCATTTACCATTTATGATGAATCTAAAAAGAGACATAATAATGTTTCAGGAGATGTAGTTTGGGAAAATATCTCTTTTAATGGGTATAGTAAAGAGCATCAAGTGGTTGGATACCCAAATGTACAGATAAAAGAGGGGTATGAGGCTTTGAACTATACTAACTTTGTAGCAAAACCTGCACAGATGAAATTAAATAATAAAAATCTTCATGGAACTTATAAGATAAATATTCAACAGAGAGTTGGAAGCTCTAAAGAGGATAAGAGTGGTGTATACTCTTGGGGAGCTAATAAAAATTTTGATATTGATTATCCACGAGACAATAGACTTTTTGTTGGCAGTAAGCAAAAATCAAGAGTTAAAGATTATATTTTATTAAAAAAGTCTACTGTAAAAGATAGCTATTTAAAATAATTTAATTTTTACTATTTTATTGTCAATACTCTCTAATGCATGTCCAGAAAAGGTAATAGTATTATTTTGGATTGCATTATAAGGAAAAGTGATTCTACCATACTGAAAATATTTAGCACTCCATCTATCTTTTTTTGCACAGTATATATCTTTCCACTCTAAACCATCTTTACTAAACCAAATATGAGCATAGTTATGTTTGTTTATAGCAGAGGGTTCAACTGCTGTTGAGATAGCAGCCTCTTTTGTAGCTTGGTTTTGAGTAGCCATTAAAACAGAGCCTTGTAGTTCAACTAAAGGAGTCTCTTTATTTGTCTCTCTATCTATTGAGTAGATATAGTTCTTTTCATGTTCTGTATCTGTTCCATAAATAATATACTCTTTGTAAAATAATAAAGAGACAGCTCTATATTTTTGAGCTCCCTGTTTTACTATATTTAGAGTTTTAAAATCATCACTTGTATTAGCTATGATACATTCACTATCTCTATCACCTGTTGTAACCCAAATTTTTTTTGTATATTTATCATAAAAGACTCCATGAACATGACGAATAGTATTTTTAGGAAAAGTGTAACAGACACTCCATGTTTGACCATTATCTTGTGATTTATAGATATGAACTTCACTTCGCTTAGTATCTGCGTATCTTCCATTAAGAATATACTCACCAAAATAGAGATTGCCATTTGGGTGAAGACAGATATTAAGTGGCTTATTACCTCTTACTATAGAGAAGGTTTTAATGTACTCTTTACTATCTTTTTTTGCCACAAAAATACCTTTTTTTGCACTAATAATCCTGTCTCCATTTGCTAAGATAAGCATAGAGGAGGGTTCAATACGCAAAAGTCGATTTAACAGTCGACTAAAGTGACTTAAAAAAGAGTATTTAGAGTCAACTATTTTTCCATCAAATATTAAATTTTTAAAATTTTTATCAGCCCTATATACTCTATATCCTTTTGCTAGATAGATATGTTTGTTGTCAATATAGAGTGCTTTAGCATTAGATAAACTATTTGTCATGAGTAGTCCTACTTATTAAAATTTACTATTTTTACATTTTCCCAATCAATCATATTATCTGCTTGATTTAGACTAATAAAGTCAAAATCTTTAATAAGCCTCTCTAATTTACTTAGACTAGAGGAGAGTCCATGATATGATTTAAATCTTCTAATAGCATTAAGCTCCTCTATCATTGGTTGTTCTGGGTCAAAATCTCTTGGGTGAAAGTAGGTCATAACATAGTCTGATTTATTCATAAAATATTTTAGTAAAGGGTATGAGAGAAGCCTAAAGTACCCCCCACCTGAAAATATAATATTTTTTCCAAATAGTCTATATATATTGATAGGAAACTCTTTAATTTTACCATTAGAAGTCTCTATATAGGAGGGTTGAGAGTGTCCAAACTTCTCTAGTCCACCATGTGCACGTTTTGCAGGGAAGACTGAGCAGTCTTTTTCAATTCCATGTTTGAGAAGTTCATCAAAAACCCACAGATTCTCCTCTTTTATTGAGAATCCTGGAGCTCTATATGTTGTTATCTTTTTTCCTGTAATATCTTCAATAGATTTAATAGATAGTTCTAAATCTTGATTAAACTCCTTTTTATTAAACTCATAAGCTAATTGATGCATATCTGAGTGTGTAGCTATTTCATAACCAAGTTTATCTATTTTTTTTATAATATTTGGATGTTTCCTTGCGACCCAACCTAAACAGAAGAATGTAGCATCTTGTTTATTCTCATCAAGTATTTTAAAAATTTTATCTATATTATACTCAAGTCGACTCTCAAAATTTACCCACTGTTTCTCTGTTTTTGTAGATTCATTATCTAAAATATGAAACCACTCTTCAATATCAAAAGTTAATATGTTCATGCTTTACTCTTTTGAGCATTATTAAATGTCATTTTTGCTTTTCTAAAATCTGGATTTATAAATCGTCTAGCACCAGAGATAAAACCTACAATCATAGGTAGTGGGTCAGACCATTGACCATCTTGATAACGTATATTTTTCCCCCAAAACTTAAACCAACTTGGTTTTGCAGAAAAACGTTCTTTGTTTGTACTATATATAAACCACATAACATCTAAAGCCAATTGTCGTAAAATTAGCCCAGGAGTAGAGGTGTACTCTGTTACCTCTTTTCCTAACTCTTGCTCTACTATCATCTGTGCATAGTCAACACCTGAGTCCATTCCAGCTTTGATACTTCCTGTAATTCTAGTATTTATCTCCATTAATTTGTAAGAGCCATCTCTTGGGTCTTCAATTGAGTCAAAGTCAGCAAAGCCAACCCAATTAATCTCATTGGCTACTTTTGTAGCATACTCAACAAGTTCAGGAATATCTACAATCTCTCCACAGCTTGTTGTCCCTCCTGTGACAGGGAAGTAGCGATGTTTAACAAAAGTGGTTGCTCCCTTTATTGAACCATCATGGTCTCTAAAGATTTGGCACTTAAACTGTCTACCACCAGGGGGAATAAACTCTTGAAGTGTACACTCTCCAAACTCCTTTTTTATTATTGGGTAGAGTCTTTCTAGCTCCTCTTTTGTGTTTACCTTTGTTATTCCCTTTGCTCCCGCACCAATATTTGGCTTAATAAGTGCAGGTAGTCCACAATACTCTATAGCATCTTTAATTGAGTTATTTGCTAAATCAATTGTTTTGGGGTGGGGTATACCAACTTTTTTAGCTATTTGCATAGTTAAATTTTTATCGTGACCATATATAAATGTTTTATAGTCTGGGATTGCAATCTTTGCATATTTCATTAGTTGCTTTTTATTCTCTCCTAAGATACCAGCAGAGTAGTCAAATAGTGGGATTATTACGTCATACCTATTTTTAGAGATATGCTCAATTAAAAATTTTAAAAAAGTATCAGGCTCTTTATATGCACTTGGTGAGAGTATCTTTTTGTGAGGATATCTTGAAGCCCAACCATAAGATAGCTTCTCTTCACAAAATATTGTAACATGATAACCATGCTCTCTTAATGATTTAGCTATGGGTAAAACTTGAACGGTATGGCCGTCAAGTAGTAAAATTTTTATATCTTTAGTTTTCATCTACCTATTTCCTTTATATTTATTTTTTTCCTACTTTCTCTAAAACCTTAAACATACTATTGGCTAAGTTCTTTCTATCGAATGCCTCAGCCAACCTACTACAACCCTTTTGTAGTTCACGGTATCTCTCCTTATCAGATGAAATTTTTTTAAGTGCTTCAAGAAACTCCTGTCTGTTTTCTGGTTCAAAAGCAACACCTGCATTATATTTTTCTACAATCTCTCTAGCTTCTCCTTCAACCCCTAGTAGCATAGGTTTTCTCATAGCTGCTGATTCAAAGATTTTTGAAGGTATTAGTGAAGCATGAATAACTGTTTTAGTAAGAGGAACTAGGGCAACATCTATAATTGATATATATCTGCTAACCTCTGCTTTAGGGACAGGGTCTAAAAAAGTTATATTCTTAAGCTTTAACTCTTTTGCTTTTTGAACTGTAGCCTCCTTTTTAGCACCTGTTCCTACAAATAGAAAGTGAATATTTTCATCTTTAACCTCTTTTAGACTCTCAACAATAAACTCTAGTCCATGAGCCATACCATGTGTACCTATGTAGCCTATGACAAACTTATCTGTTAGATTTAGCGATTTAAGAAGTTCTCTGTCTTTATCTATAGGTTTAAAGAGACTCATATTTGCACCATTTGTTACTATGTCTATTTTATTTGGGTCTATTCCTCTGCTTGAGAGGTTCTTTTTTAATCCTTTGGTGACAGTAACAATATGTGTAGCTTTTCTATAGAGACAAAGCTCCATTTTTGTTAGAAAATTTAGAAGAAAGCTCTGTTTAATTGCTCCATGGTCTTTTATGCCCTCTGGCCAAAGGTCTCTTAGCTCAAATATCCAAGGTTTGCGTTTAACCTTTGCTAACGCACAACCTCCTACTGTTGTAAATAGTTGTGGAGATGTTGCTACAATTAAATCGGTTTTAATAAACAGTCCTGCAATAAAGGCACTAATAGCATAACTCATATAGTCAACTATACGTTTAACTACTCCTTTATTTTCAGTCATATATGTCCAGACTCTAACAACCTTAATACCATCTATTATCTCTGTTTGATAAAGTTTGTTCTTATAACCTTCATAAGTTTTACCATAAGGAAAATTTGGAACACAAGTAAGAACAGTTACATCCATTCCTTTTTTAACCCACTCTTTACAGTGTTCATAAGTTCTACTAGCAGGAGCATTGCTTTCAGGTGGAAAATTATCAGTTAAAAAGAGTAGTTTCATTGTATATTTATCTCCATTGACATCTTTTTCTTAAAAAATATAATTACAACATTAGATGTTTTTTTTAAATTAAAAGTGTTGTAATAATTATATCTATTGATACTTAATTTATCAATACCTTTGAAAAAAATTTTAACTAAAGGTGTAATAACTGAATTATTTTTAATTTTGACATCTATATTTGGATGAAAATGGAGATAACCTATACAACTATTGCTCTTATCTCCTTTTATAGTGTCAATTATTTTAATTTTTTTATTAAAAAATCTCCACTCTCTTTGATGAAAAAGAGCTTTATGTTTATAGCCATCATGTACTGCTATAATATAGTTATTCTTCTCATCTAACTCAATAATCTTAGCACGTCTACCTACTCGAAACCCACCCCAAACATCACTTTGGTTTTCCCCATCTATCTCTACTGTATTGTGTGAAGAGGTTGAGCGTTCTAAAGTACGCTGTTTGTTAGCTTCATAGGTTGAGATACCTGTGTCAACAATTACAGGTTGACCATGAACATAAAGTTCAAAGTTAAAGGTATCGCTATGTGCATGTCCAGGGATATAATCTGGACCAATATCTCCTACATCAACAACACACTCATAGTTCTCATTTTTTACTTTTCTGTATCCACTATCTGATAGTTTTAGTTGTTTTGATTTCAGAGCCAATATCTTGGCATAATTAAAAAGCTCTTTAGTTGTTGGAGCAATACCCTTAGCACTGTCATTAAACAGAGGAATATCTCCATTTTCATAAGTGATGGTTTTTAGCCAACCTAGCATTAGTTCAGCTTTTTGAGTAAGAAGATGTAATAGCTCTTGATTTCTCCATTGACTATTTCTTACTAGATTTATACAGTCCAATACTCTAAATAGCATAATCTGATGATACATTGGACTCAACTCAAAGTGAGCCCCATCATCTAATATCTGTTCATCTAACTCCTCTGTTAAAATCTCAAATGCTTTAGCATATAGCTTTTCATCTTCAAAGTAGTAAGCTCCAAAGAGTAGAGAAAATCCATTTTCTAGTAGATGATTGCCTAATATATGATACTCAAGATTCTCCATTAATATATAGTATTGATTAAATATAAAAGAGTCTATCTCTTTGTTTTGTATACTATTTTTAGATAAAAATTTAATAAAATTAATATTACGTAAAGAGATAGGGAAGGGCATCTTTTTGCCTCGAATAGCCTCAGGATAGTTAATAAAATCTTGAATTAATTTTAATCCATCTTCTATACTTATATCT
Source organism: Campylobacteraceae bacterium (assembly GCA_026995985.1). Lineage (GTDB taxonomy): Bacteria > Campylobacterota > Campylobacteria > Campylobacterales > Sulfurovaceae > UBA1140. Next base: position 11,689 of record JALWNF010000071.1, on the reverse strand, counting down.
TCTTGTTGTAGGAAATCGAAATAGGTAAGATTATAGTTCCAAAGTTTTCCATAATTACTATAGTTCCAATCTATAATATCTTTAAACTCATGTGTAATTCCTATAAATGTAAATTTACCATTTTTATAAAGGTTATTATAGATATGAAAAGTTGGATACTCTGTAAGTTTTAAAGCTTTAGATGGTGGTGCTACTAGAGTAGAGTATTTGTATTTAGTTAATTTCCGTATTTTATTACGGAAAAAATAGTATGCTCTATAGCTAAACTGTTTTGGTTTTAGGTATTTTAGAGTGTGGTAGAGTCTAAGTAGTTTATCTATTTTCATTCTCTTCAATCCAATAGTTTAAATAGAGGATAATCCATAGTTTATAAGTATGATTATTTTTTTTATTAAAATGCTCTTCTATTAAAAAGTATATATAGTCTAAATTAATATAGTTATTTAGATTACCCTCTTTAAGAATTTGTATGATTTTCTTTTTACCCAAACTGTTAATAACAACATCCATAGGTGGATTAAATCCTGTTTTTTTTCTATTTATAATCTCTTTTGGTAAAATTTTTTCTAAAATATTTTTTAATTGTTTTTTCAATACTTTTAAATCTAAAAGTTTCTTTTCAGAATCGTAGAAATTTTTAACTAATAAAAATTTATTAACTAAAGGAACTCTAACTTCAATACTTGCTTGCATTGAAGACTTATCAGTAACTGTAAAATTATGACTTAAAAAACCATATAAGTCTAAATAGAAAGCTTTTTTAAAATTTGATTTATTTTTAACTTTTTCTAGATATTGGTTCATTTTTTTATGGTAACTCTTTAGAGGGTTTTCTTGTTTAGAGAGCATAGCTACTTCTTTATTTGAAAAACCTACAATAAGACTAGAATAGGAATCAATAAAGTTTTTCTCTTCTGTGAAGAGAAAAAATCTATCTATCTTTTGAAATTTTTTAAACTTTTTTAGGAGTCTATTAAATGGTTTAATTCCAACTGCAATAAAAGAGAAAAGGCGTTGGTAAGCAATAAATCTATATCTAGGGTAGCCACCAAAAATCTCATCAGCACCCATACCACTTAACATCACTTTATATCCTTTTTCTCTAGCTTTAAAAGATATTTTTTCTGATATTTGGTAAGTAAAGTCTGCAATTGGCTCTTCTAAAGAGTTAACAATACTTTTAATTTGATTAATTGAAAAATCTTCTTGTTCTAACTCTATAGCAGTAATATTTAGATTTAACGCTTTTGCTATCTCCATGCTATATTCATAGTCACTTAATATATTACTCTCTTTTAAAGATTTTTTATCATATTTAGCTGTTAAACAATGAGGATTATTAACTTTAGAAGCAATAACTGTAGAGTCAACTCCCCCACTAAAAAACAGACCTAATGGTACATCACTTCTGCATTGTATTTTAATAGAGTTATCTATTAATTTTTCAATACTATCTTTTTTAACAATATCTTTAAGTCTCTCTTCATTGCTTACATCAAAATATATTTCATTTTTTATACTATTTGTCTTCAAATCATATTCAATGTAAGCACCAGGCATAACTTTAAGTATATTTTCAAATCCTGTGTCTGGTTCATATAGCCAGCCATTTATTAAAAACTCTGAGATTAAATCTTTAGAAATTTTTTTAGGAACATCTTTAAATGCAAATAGTGTTTTTAGTTCTGAAGCAAAAAAAAGCTTGTTCTCTCTGTTATTATAATAGTAATATAGAGGTTTAATTCCTAGATGGTCTCTAGCACAGATTAGTTTATTGGTCACTTTATCGTAAATTGCAAAAGCAAACATACCGTCGATATGGTTGAAGATATCTTCTTTGTAAAAATCGTAGGCAGCAATAAGAACTTCAGTATCACTTGATGTTAGAAAAGAATAGCTATTCTTTTCTAACTTTTTTCTTAGTTCAATATAGTTATAAATCTCTCCATTAAATACAATAGTATATCTATCAAGATATTGAAATGGTTGATTGGCATGACTTTCAAGGTCAATAATGCTTAATCGAACATGTCCTAAGCCACAATGAGTATTATTATAAGTATGATAAGACTCTCCTTTTGCATCAGGTCCTCGATGTCGCATTTGTACTAAATTATTAGCTAATGGTAATTTTTCGTTATTTATATATCCTACGATTCCACACATACATATTCCCCCTTTAAAATATGTTTCAAAAACAGATTAGTTTGAATACGGCTATTAAAATTAGAAAATGATTTGATAGCCCCTTTTTGAAGATGGCTATAGATTTTATCATCTATGCTTTTTATGGCTTCTAAAAGTTGTTGACTACTTTTACTATCTATAAGTATTGAGTTTTGATTATGCTCACACATCTCCATTATTCCAGGTAATTTTGTAGCAATAACAGGTATTCCCAAAGCAAAAGCCTCAATAATTACTCCAGGGTATCCTTCTTTATAAGATGGAAGAATAAGAACATCATACCTATCCATAACATCAAGGACTTCATCTGATTTTAATGCACCTTTATAGTTTATACCCAATTGTTTAAAGTATGAATCTGAGTACTTCTCGTAATCATATTTTATTGGTCCATAAAGATCAACGGTATAATCTTTATCTAACCACTTAATGGCTTGACAAAGTTCATCTATACCCTTCTCTTTATTAATAGAACCTATATATACAAATCGTTTTCTAAAAGTTCGTTTTTTATTTTTTTGAATTTTTTCATCTCTTACATTTGGAAACCAATAGGTATTTTTATTATACTTTTTGAAGGTATATACTAAATGTTTAAGTTCAAAAAAAACACTATTAGAATTTTTAAGTATAAATCTTATTAAAAACTTTTGTATATAGTTAGAGGTTAAATATTTGTCTTCAAAATCACCAGCAAATATTCTAATACTAAGATTTTTTTTAAAAATTTTTGATAGAACTACTAAAATAGGACCAAGTGATAGATAGCTATTTCTAAGTGCATGTAGTGATACATAATCAACATTTCGTATATTTTTAAAAATATAATATAGTGAGTAGAGAAGCGTTTTTCCTTTTCCTCCATAATTAGCACTTAATGTATCAACTACTATAAAATCTATACCTCTTTTTTCTAATTCACTAATTAGTAATTCAAACAGTATGCTAACGCCACCTGTATCTGTGGAGTCAAACTTATTTTGACGTGAGCCAATTAGTAGTATTTTTGACATAGTTTTACTCTCTTTTTTTAAAAATCAATTAAAGTACTTATCTAATCTTTTTTATATTTCTTTAATAAATAAGCTTTTTTTTCTTTGGGTGGGTAGTCCCCTGTATAATCATATTTATCTATATTTTTATTGTGAAACTCATCTAAAGAGCATATATATTTAGCAGGTATTCCAGCATATACACTATTGTCTTTTAGCTCCCCTTTTACTAAACTACAAGCACCAATAATAACATTATTGCCGATTTTTGTATTTGGTAAGATAGTAGCATTCATACCAATAAAAACATTATTTCCTATGGTAATCTCTCCAAAAATATCTACATTTTTGTATCCTGGATATTTTTTACGTATAACACCAACTGAACCATCATGAGTAATAAAATTAACACCACTTGCTGTTCTAACATTGTTTCCCATACTTATTAGATAAGGCTCACTTCCCCACCCACGTGTATTAAAGTTACAATTATTACCAAAATTAACACCTACTATTTTTGCTAGTCTATTTTTTGAAATTATACGATGATGAATTGCTGTAAATATAAATTTTATTTTTTTAATCATTGTTTATACTCCTTTTATTTTTACTCATATATTTTCTATACCATAGTTGAAAAATTAAAATAAACCAAAGTTTATTTATATTGTTTAGATTATTGTTTTCATAGTTTTTATATATACTTTTTATATATGTGTAGTTTAATAGTTTATGTTTATCTATCTGCTCTTTTGAAAAGTTTTCTTTAAAAAGTACTTTTAAATCACCCTTAAACCATTCAAGTATTGGTATTGAAAAGCCCTTTTTAGGACGTTCAGTTATCTCTTTTGGTATATATCTCTCTAAAACTTTTTTAAGTAGATATTTACTTGTCCCATCTTTATATTTATATTTAAATGGCACTTGTGCCATAAACTCAGCAATACGATGGTCAAGTAGAGGCTCTCTTCCTTCAATTGAGACAGACATAGTTGCTCTATCTACTTTTGTTAAAATATCATCAACCATATAGTGGTGATAGTCCCATAGCATCATCTTCTCCATAGATGATACATTTCCATTATAAATAGAGTTTTTAGAAGAGTAAACCTCTTTTTGTTTCATAAGTTTCTCTAACTCATTATCTTTAAAGAAAGATATAGAACTAGTATACATCTCCTCTAAATTTCTATATTCTAATAGATTTTTTAATACATTGATTTTATATGATATTTTACTATTAGATACTATTTTGCTTAGAGCAACTACAGCACCTTTTAAAATATAACGTAGTGGAGTAGGAATAGATAGTATTGTATTCCATCGTCTATTCATCTCCCAATATCGGTCATATCCACAAAAAATCTCATCTCCACCATCAGCACTTAATACAACTTTAACATTTGCATCTTTTGCTACTTGACTAACCATAATTGTAGGAATACCACTACTATCTGCAAATGGTTCATCATAGACATTTACAAAATCATGAAGAATTTTTTTTGCCTCTTTAGCACCTAAAATCTTCTCTGTATGAGTTGTTCCTAAGTAGTCAGCTATCTCTTTAGCATATTTAGACTCATCATACTTTGATTCATTGAATCCTATAGTAAATGTATGTATATTTCCATGATGTTTTTGTAGTATTGCAGCAACAATTGAACTATCAATTCCACCACTTAAAAAGACACCAACAGGAACATCAGATACCATTCTGTATTTAAATGCATCAATTAAAAGATTTTCCAGTTCATCAATTAGCTCTTTTTCTGTTTTTTTAAACTTTTCAAGTTTAAAAAAAGGAGCTATTGACCAATACTCAGTAATACTTAGTCTATTTGTCTTTGTATTATAAGTAAGATAACTTCCAGCGGGTAACTTATAACAATCTTCAAATATGGATAGATTAGAAGATATATAACCAAATTTAAAGTACTCGTTTAGTGCTTTATTGTTAATGTTAAGCTTATGCTCTTTATATTTTATAATAGGTTTTAATTCACTAGCAAATACAAACTCACTATCTTTGTGGTAGTAAAATAGGGGTTTTACTCCAACTCTATCTCTAATTAATACCAAATCAGATGACTCCTCATCATATATTGCAATAGCAAACATACCAATAAATTTATCAACTGCTTTAATACCCCAACAGTGGTAGGCTTTAAGAATTACTTCGGTATCACTATCTGATATAAATGAGTAGTTAGCTTTTTTTAGCTCTTCTCTAATCTCTTTAAAATTATATACCTCTCCATTATATACCATCTTTAGATTTTTATATACCATAGGTTGGTGACCTAGTTTACTTAAGTCCATAATAGATAGACGTACATGACCCAATGAGCAATATTCACTCTCAAAGCTACCAAAATCATCTGGTCCTCTATGGTGAATACTTTTAATCATGCTATTTAATTTTTTACTATTTTGTTTATTGAATCCTACAATCCCACACATTCTATATTTAATCCCTATTATAATTTTTAATTGTATCAGCTAGTACTGTTTCCCACCTCTTAGAGATATTTTTAATATTTAATTCATCTCTAATCTTTTTTGCTTTATCTCCAAGCTGTTCTCTTTTTTTATCATCATTCATTAATTGATTAATTGTTTGAGATAGTAGAGTAATATTGTTAGCTTCAACAAGTATGCCATTTTGATTATGAGAGATAATCTCTTTAGGGCCTGTTGGACAATCAAAAGCAATACTACAACACCCATACCCCATTGCCTCACATAATGCACCAGGAAAACCCTCTGTGCGAGAAGATAGAACAAAAATAGAAGCCTGTTTATATAGATACTCCATATCATCTATCTGTCCAACTAAAAATACCTTATGTTGCAAATTTAGTTGTGCTATTAAATCCTCTAAAGCAGTACGCTCACTACCCTCTCCAGCAATAATCAATCGCCAACTATTATTTGGTAACATACTAAATGCTTTTATAAGCATATCAAATCCTTTGATATATGTAAGTCTACCCACTCCCAAAATAATATTCTCTTTTTGAATATGGTTATGCTTATTCTGTAAAATTAGTGGATTTTTTATTATGCTAATATCTTTTACATAATGATATTTTGGTTTATCTTCTTCTGTTAAAACTATAAGATGGTCACAAATAGGGTAGGTTACTCTTCGTAAAAATCGCCAAATAGCCGTCTCAATTTTGCTTCTCCCATTGCTTAATGAATAGTGATAACTACTATGTTCAGAGATAATAACAGGATAAGAGGCAAGTTTTGCTCCTATTACTGTTAAAATATTTGTTGATACTACAAATCCAATAACAATATCAGGATTTATTTTTTTAGTTGTATTGACTATATGTTCTATTTGATTCGTAATTTGTTGGATTTTTTTAGGTAAATATTTCTTTTTGGTATTATTCATATGGAATAATTTAATTTTATTGTCTAGTATAAAAATATTATTTGAATTTGAAAGTAGTATAATGTTAATATCATATCCTATAGTTACAAAATAGTTTGCTAATGTCACTAGTATCTTCTCTGCACCACCTAGAGAGCTTAATGAGTGAATAACGAATGCTATTTTCATGCTTTCATCTCCTTCATATATCTATTTTTAGCTTTATCTCCTAGAACAGATAAGATTACAATTGAAGCAACCTGAGCAGGTTGTTCTAGCATATTATGTGAAAAGAAACAAGCAAGTGTAAAGTATGTAAGGATTAAAACTGCAAGATGTTTTTGTTCTTTATTGCCAAATTTGACTATATTGTAACTACTAAAAAAGAACATAAGTGGGATTAGAATAATCCCAAATATTCCATAATCTGCCCATACCATAGCAAAAGTATTATGAGGAGAGACTACATGATCCCATAAACGAGTTGAGACATATCCTTTACCTAAAATAGGATTATCTAGATATATATTTATAGCATCTTTTAAAACCTCTTTTCTCTCATCCATATCGTGTGTATCAGACGATTTATTATCTGCAAAAAAATTAACTCTATTTCTCATATTTTCAGTAACTTTTAGATTAAAAGTATCAGATAGTGTATCAAACCCTCCTGTAGCTAGCCAACTAAAAAATAGAGTAATAACAGTTATAACTATAAGTAGATGAGAAGCATATAGTTTCTTTTGAAATAACATAATAAATAGGATTAATAGAAAAATCATAATATTTGACCTTGACATTGTAAAAAAAACACCTAAGAAAACTACTATTATAAATAGAAATCGTAACTTTTTAGGCACCATATCAATTCCTAATATAAGTAACACAACCATAGTACTACCTGCTATATTTGAGTTTAAATAGGTTGCGGCTGCTCTACCTACAACATAACTAACAATCTCCTTTCCAAAATAGAAGTATCCAGGGTCAAAATAATCAATACCTAAAATAATTGTTGCTACTACTCCTACAAAAACAGTAGTTTTTCTAATAGTAGTTAAATTATCATCATCAAGACTAAATAGAAATATAAGAGAAAAGAACATAAATAGAAAAAAGAAAAATATTTTTAGGTATTTAAACTCTCCTGCTCCTGCTGGAGATACAATAAAGTATGAAATATTCAAGATAGTATAGTAGATTATCCATATTATTAGTATATTTTTATAAGGTAAAGGTAATAATTTTTTTATATAGAATAGTACAACAATTATAAATATTGATAAATCTATAATATAAGCAGGAAAAGGAAATAATCCAACAAAAGGTAGATAAATTGTTAGATTTAGGAAAATCATACTAGTTCCAATAATAAGTATGAGGTCTTTGAATTGTATATTAAACATATCTTTACTTTAACTCTTGAAAATATCTATTTGAATTTGTTGGTTGATACTTTTTAGTAAATCCTAATTTTTTTAACTTTCTAAAATCTAAAATTTTTGATGCAAGTTCTTTACTATTTTCAACATCTACAAGAAATCCATTCTCTCCATCTTCTATAAGAGTATAGATAAAAGGAATACACTTTGTAGAGATAACAGGCTTTTTAAGGTAAAGATTTTCTAATAGAGCATTAGGTAACCCTTCTCTTCTTGAAGATAGAACAAATAGGTCTGAAAAATAGAAAAAACGATAAGGATTTGATTGAAATCCTAAAAAATTTACATTTTTTTCTAAATTTAACTCTTTCTGTTTTTTTAATAAAAGCTCCTTTTCTCCATCATCTCTACCAATAATATGAAGAACAAATTTATTATCTTCTTTAATAACCAATGCAAAAGCATCTAAAAGCACATCAAATGCCTTTGCATAAGTTAATCTTCCAGCAGCAACAACATTAATTTTTTCTTTATTAAAAGGATTTTGAATATTATTTATTTTATTATTTATCTCATCTTCATTAATTGGATTAATAAATATATCAACTTTTTCAGGAGATACTCTATAGTACTCTACAATCTCCTCTTTCATTTCAGGAGTTTGAGCTAATATTCTATCTGCTGATTGATAGGCTCTTTTAAATAGAAATCTCCAACTCTTTTTGTGTCCACCCTCTTGTGCAAGAAGTTTTGGTGATGTTGCATTTCTCAATACAATAAAAGGTTTGTCTTTAATACCAAGTAGTGCTAAATATTGAGCTATACTAGTATGTGTCATAGTAGAGTAGATTATATTAGGTTGTATATTTTGAATTGCTTTTCTAAATTTAAATATAGAAAATAGTGTTTTTTTAGCATTTAGATTTATGATTTTAACATAGGTCGGAATCTCTTCTAAAAATACTCCTTCTTTAGATACCATAACTAAAAAAATATCAAATCTATTTTTATCTAGTTGCTTAATAATATTTACAGTAACACGTTCTGCACCACCACTAACAAGATTTGCCATAAAAAATACAATTTTCTTTTTCATTCAAAAATACTTTTTACATAATTAATGATTTGTAATACCACAAAAGTCAAGAATCTCTTTATTATCCAAAATAGAAATATTTTTAAATTCATCATGTGCAACTAAAAAGACAACAATATCTGCTTCTTTTATAGCTTCTTCTATATTAATTAAATTAAACTCATCTGATGATTTCAAATTTGGTTCTACAGGAAGTATATTTAACCCATCACTTAAAAGTTTTCTTGTTACATAAACAGCTGGAGACTCTCTTAAGTCATCAATATTTGGTTTAAATGCCAATCCCATACAAGCTATTTTTGGCTCTTTGTTATACTTTTTTTCAAAATTAAGTACTACGTTTTTAATTTTTTCTATTGCCCACTCTGTTTTATAACTATTTACCTCTCTAGCTGTACGAATAATCTTAGCATCTTCTCCTCCAGCATGGACAATAAACCATGGGTCAACAGCAATACAGTGACCACCTACACCAACGCCTGGTTGTAGAATATTTACTCTTGGGTGACGATTTGCAAGTTTTATTAGCTCCCATACATCAATATTAAATTTATCAGAAAGAATAGATAGCTCATTTGCAAATGCGATATTTAAATCTCTATAGCTATTTTCAGTCAATTTTGCCATTTCAGCTGTTTTTGCATCTGTTTTAAGTACCTCTCCACTAACAAATGTTTTGTAGAACTCTGCTGTAGCTTCAGTAGCCTCTTTAGTAATACCACCTACAATACGGTCATTTTCTACTAGCTCACGCATAATTTGTCCAGGAAGAACTCGTTCAGGACAATGTGCTATATGTATTTTAGTAGTATCAATACCTTTTGAAGTTAAGACTTCTGCTATTTTATCTGTTGTTCCAACAGGTGAAGTTGACTCTAAAATGACAATGTTCCCATCTTCTAAATAGGGAGCAATAGATTCTGTAGCAGATAGAACATAATCTATATTTGGAATATACCCTTCATGAAAAGGAGTAGGAACTGCAATAATAAAAATATCAGATTTTTTAGGCTTTAAGTCAGCAACTAAGTTACCAGAGTTTACGGCTGAACGTACAAATGTATCTAAATCAGGTTCTACTATATGAATCTTTCCTTGATTTATTGTATCTATAGTACTCTTTACTATATCTACACCATGAACTTTATAGTTTCGGTTTGCAAGAAGAGCAGCTGTTGGCAATCCAATATACCCAAGACCTATTACACATACTGTTTTCATCTATTTCCCTTAAAAATTATTAGTATTTTTTATATTAATTTACTTAATATTGTTTTTTTATATTTAGAATTATACTATTAATATAGTTAAAATATATTAAAAAATAGTTAAGAAAGTATTAATATATTTTTAATAATTTAGAAGACTTTGAAATATATTAAAGTCTTCTCATTAAATATTTATAATTCATCTTTTATAAGAATAAATGTTGCAGTAGTAGTAAGAAATATTAAAATAAATATACTAAATAAATTTAGAGAACTAACGGATTTAGAAGTATATGGTGAACAACTGCAAGAAGCAGTTGTATCTAACACAGTAGGAGTATAATATATACCTATATCTTCTGTATTGTCATTGTTAGTTAGATTAATATTAGTAATTTGAGCATTGCTATTTGAGTCAGAGTCAAGATTATTATTTGAACCTTGATTAGGTAAAGTTATATTATACTCATTATGTATATTTGAGAACTCAATACAGTAACTTCCTAATAATAGGTTAGTAAAATTATAATAACCATTACTATTAGTAACAGTATGAGCAATAGCATTTCCACTACATGTTGAGTTATTGTAGAGATTTACAGTTACTCCTTTGATTCCTATCTCATTAGAGTCTTGAATGCCATCTTTGTCACTATCAATCCATACTTTATCTCCAAGTATATAACGATTAGAAGGTTTAAATCCAATATCAAAGCTATGATTATTATATCCAGCCATAGGAATATCTATTTTTCTTATTTCTACTATAGCATTATTATCATCTAAAACTCCATTACTATCATTAATTCTTCTATTTACACCTTCTCCTTTATTAGGTTGAGTGAGCTCTTTTCCTGTCAGTGCATTTTGTTTATAACTACCAGCAATATTAGGAATACTAATATAACAGCCATTAGTATTGTTTTCTACTAGAGAACTAACATTATATATATGGCTTATTGTTGAAGTTTTATTTGGGTCATTAGAAAAAAGATAGTTACCATTATTATCAGTAGTGGCTATAAATATATTATCATTACATATTAATGATATATTTACATCTTTAATTCCTGTTTCATTTGCATCTTGAATACCATTACCATTTTTATCGAACCAAACTCTATCTCCTATCTCTATTGGTGCAGCTTCCGTAATTAATTCAATATCTCCCATACCATTTGCTTTCCAGCTTAATCCATTACCTTTTGTCATTGCTGTAGCATACCAATTATCTATAGAACCATCTTTTAGATTTAAAGTATTAACTCCTTGAGAATCCCAATAGACTCTTGTATCACCTTTAGGATTTTCAGGATGAGGGTCAATTACTGTTAGTAATATTTGGTCACTACCTTTTAAAATTGCCAATGCTCCATTGGAAGATTCATGTGCACCATCTACACCAAAATCATTAAAAAATTCATTAATTCTAGTTAGAGGAG